>JAADHT010000035.1:0-5920 GCA_013151705.1 Kiritimatiellota bacterium
CTATCTCTTTTTTCAGGCTATCAAGATCTTTGCGATTTTCACGGTAAGTTGAACCGATAATCTCGTGATGGTTATTTTCAATTCCAAAGACAAGCCAGGCGCAATCTCTATTTTTTAGATTGGCTTCATTACTGAGAGCGGAAAAATATTTACCGAGTTTATTAAAGTCGTAACTGTTTTTCGCCTCTTTGAATTCCAACCATTCCGTTTCCGCAGGCAGCAACAACAACTCTTTAACTAAATCATCTAATTGTGAACTCTTCATTATTTATCATTCTCCAGGGCGTCGCCGAGGATGTTTTTAAGCTGGTCGCGCAGTTCGCGGATTTCGGACCGCTGTTTCGCGAAGTCCGCGAGAAGTTCGTCAGGATCGTAATTTATCAGTTCGCCTTCATGCGGGTTTTTGATATCCAAATTGTAGTTCCGCGCTTTGACGTTGTCGATGGAAACCTTCCAAGCGTGTTCGTTTTCGACTCTTGACGCGAAGCCGTCGGACTCCTCTCCCCACCAGTCGGTTTCCGGCTGAAACTCCTCAAAGCGCATGGGGTTTGTTTTATTGTAGCTTGTCACGCCTTCCGGATAGGGGTGTTCGTAGTACCAGATATTCTTTGTAGGCTCTCCTTTGGTAAAGAATAAAAGGTTGGTTTTTATGCCGGTGTATGGAGCGAACACACCGTTCGGGAGGCGGACTATGGTATGGAGATTGCATTCCGTCAGCAGATGTTCTTTTATGCGGGTTTTCACGCCTTCTCCGAATAGGGTGCCGTCGGGCAGAACGATTCCGGCGCGCCCGTTGGATTTGAGCAGACGGATAAGCAACGCCAGAAAAAGATCAGCTGTTTCCCGAGTTCTGAGATTCCGCGGAAAGTTATTTTCGGTACCGTCCTCCTCCATGCCGCCGAACGGGGGATTGGTGATGATACAGTTGACCCTATCATTCGGTCCCCAGCTGGTATAGGGTTTCGCCAGATAATTATCACGATGAATAAAGGAAGGATCGTCAATACCGTGGAGCAGCATGTTGGTGGTCGTCAACATGTGCGGCAACGGTTTCTTTTCTATTCCGCGGAGGGATTGTTCCATGATACGTTTATCTTCAGCCGTCTTGATCTGTTTCGTGGTTTCCGAAAGGTAGTCGATGGCGCAGGTCAGGAACCCGCCGGTGCCGCAGGCGGGGTCGAGAATCGTCTCGCCCAGTCGAGGATCGACCATCGCCACAATAAACTGTGTTACCGCCCGAGGGGTGTAGTATTCTCCGGCGTTTCCGGCGGATTGGAGGTCTTTGAGGATTTTCTCGTAAATATCCCCCAAAAGATGACGATCGCTTCTTGTGGTGAAGTCGACATCCTCCTCAATCTTGTTCGCGACCTGTCGAAGGAGGGTGCCATTTTTCATATAGTTGTATCCATCCTCGAACATCGCGCCGACAACCCGCGCTCTGGCGTCGGCTCCCGCTGTCACAGCAAGATTCCTCAGACCTGGAAAAAGATCGTTGTTGATGAAATCCACCAACTCGGCACCGGTCATACCTTCCGGATTTGAAGCCCAATTGCGCCAACGGAAGCGGCTGGGAATAGGAGAAGTGTATTCCGGACTCATAAGCTCCCACTCTTTTTCACGGTCGTCGAAAATTTTCATAAAAATCATCCAGACTATCTGGCTAATACGCTGGGCGTCACCATCCACACCCGTGTCTTTACGCATGATATCCTGAATTGATTTGACAAGTGTTGCTACAGACATAATAAGTTGTTCCTTTTGAGCCAGCTGGCTCTTTTATTCAAGTTTTTCGTTTTACCCCGCTTGGTCATTATTTACGCCACATAAAGCTGCGCTTCCAGCTCTTTCAGGGCCGCCATAAACTGCTCACGGCCGCCGAATGCCGAGACTATTTCCATGGGAGTTCCGATTCTAGTCAACGGATATACTTGCAGGACATTTATATCCTCAATATGCTCAATACCCTCATCGGCATATTTATCAAGCATCGCTTCAAGCACAACCGCCGCTCTTTCTCCATATTTTCCAAAATAGTCCCGCTTACGAACATTGTTCGCGCGTTCTTGGCGGGTTAGCGGAGCTTGCCCCCAGGCCACGTGACAGATTAGGTCAAAAGGATCAAGATCGCGTCCGACCTCTTCCGCTAAAGCGTCCAGCATAACTCCATGCTTCTCGGGTTCCTCAATAACAGCTGATTTTTTATCAGCGCCTGACCATGCGGAGAGAAAGGTGTCGAGCGAAGTGTATTCCTTGGTGATGGATTTACGGCTGTAATCCTTTAATGACTCGGTTATCAGTTTGCCATCATTTCCGTAATACTGAACGCGCTCCTTCAAAACGCGGACCTCGACGTCGTCAATGACATATTTTACTTTCCTGTGCGGAACGGAGTCGGGCGGAAGTGGCGATTCAGAAAAGGGAACTCCTTCATCGTCCCCTTCGCCTTCTGGAGCAACATAGGGCGGCACGGGAGGTTCATCGCCTTTCGGCTCATAAATCTGCACGGGCTCTCCGTCGAAATCGGGATCGGCGAACAACTCGGTGGCTTTTTTAAAATCCATAATGGTGAAAAACAGCTTGTCGTAATCTTCTCGTATGCGGGTTCCGCGCCCGATAATCTGCTTGAAAAGCGTCATTGATTGAATGCGCTGATCCAGAACGATAAGCTTGCAGGTCTGAGCATCGACTCCTGTTGAAAGGAGTTTCGAGGTGGTCACCACTACGGGATGTCTGCTTTCCGGATCGATGAAATTGTCAAGCTCTCTTTTTCCTTCCAGTTCATCTCCCGTAATTCGCATGATATATTTGGAATTTTCTTTAACAAGATCGGCATTTTCATTGACCAAAGCCTGGCGCAGACGTTCGGCATGATCGATATCCTCGCAGAAAATAATGGTTTTATCATAACGATTCGTCAATTTGAGAAACTCGCTGATCTTTTTCGCCACCAGCTCCGTTCGCTTTTCAAGGACGAGGACGCGGTCGAAGTCACGCTGGTTGTAAATCCTGTCTTCAACGAGTTCTCCACGCTTGTCAAGCTTCCCTTTCGCGGGACGCCAACCTTCAAGATCTTTATCCATATCTATTCTGACAACCTTGTAGGGAGCGAGAAAACCATCCTCTATTCCCTGTTTCAAAGAGTAGGTGTATAACGGGGCCCCGAAGTAATCGATATTTGAAACATCCTCCGTTTCCTTGGGTGTAGCGGTCATGCCGATTTGGGCGGCTGATTTAAAGTATGATAAAATTTCCCGCCATGCTGAATCTTCAGCCGCGCTGCCGCGGTGGCACTCGTCAACAACTATGAGATCGAAAAAATCCGGCGAGAATTGTTTATAGATGTTACTCTCTTCCTCCGTACCGGTGACCGCCTGATAGAGACAGAGGTATATTTCATAAGATTTGTCAATCTGACGTTTGGTTATTTTAGTCATAGCGGATTCAAAAGGTTTAAAATCATTGACCCGGGTCTGATCGACAAGAATATTCCGGTCCGCTAGAAATAGTATTCGTTTCTTTACACGCGCCTTCCATAGTCGCCAGATAATCTGAAACGCCGTGTAAGTCTTTCCGGTACCCGTCGCCATAACAAGAAGAATGCGATTCTCGCCTTTGGCGATTGACTCAACCGTTCGGTTTATGGCGATCTGCTGATAATACCTTGGAGCTTTTCCACTTGAGTCGGCGTAATAGGTCTGCGATACAACAGCATCCTCCTCCTGAGAAAAACCTTTACTGACGCAAAAACGTTTCCAGAGCTCTTCAGGAGAAGGAAAGGCATCCAGTGATATTTCGTTTTCCACCGCTCCTGATGTCGCGGTACGGTCATGCTCAAGGAAGGCATCTCCATTGGAACTGTAGGTAAAAGGCACATCCAAAGTCTCTCCATAAGCGATAGCCTGTTGCATACCGGCACCTAGAGAATGCTTATTGTCTTTGGCTTCAATAACTGCTATAGGAACGCCCGGTTTGTGATATAGGATGTAATCCGCGCGTTTGGCTTCCCCGCGGGAGATCTTTTTCCCCTGAACAATGATTCGGCCGGCAGTGAAATAAACCTCTTCTCTGATTTGAGTATGCAAGTCCCATCCTGAATCAACAATAGCGGGAGTGATATACTTGGTGCAGATATCTCGTTCAGTTAAAGTCGTTTTATCCATATAACCTCTGGTCTAGTCACTTGAATATTAATCGTCATGGTTTTTAGGAGAACTCCACCTTACAGTTCCAACAAAAAATTACAAGAAAAACCAAGCGAAAGATCGCTCCAAGAGGAGATTTGCTAATGATGTTTTAATTAGCGACGATATTCACAAGGCGTTTGGGGACGCAGATGATTTTGCGGACTGTTTTGCCGTCTATGGCGGCGGCGACCTCCGAGTTGGCGAGCGCGAGGCTCTCCATATCATCCTGGGACGCGTCAGCCGGCATCATCATTCTCGCTAGCGGTTTTCCCATAAGTTGAATGAGTATTTCCGTCTCGTCCTCTTTTAGAAACGCCCTCGTCGAATTCCGGCCACGGTTCGTATGCGATGGTGTCTGAATGCCCCAAAACCTCCCACAATTCCTCTGAAATATGCGGAGCGTAGGGCGAGAGCAGTTTGACGTAGGCTTCGGCCGCCTCGCGGGGAATTTCGGGTTTACCGCCGAATTCGTTGACGAAAATCATCATCTGACTTATCGCCGTGTTGAAATCCAAGGATTCGGTGTCCGTCGAGACCTTTTTAATCATCTGGTGCAGAATTTTCAATTCTTTTTTATCGAGATTCCTGTCGACGACGGCGGTATTCGCCACCAGTCGCCAAGATTTCTTCAGGAACCTGTAAACGCCCTCGACTCCGGAGGTGTTCCAGGGTTTGGTGGCGTTCAAGGGGCCCATGAACATCTCGTAGAGACGCAGGCTGTCGGCCCCATATTCGCTGATGACATCGTCAGGGTTCACGACGTTTTTAAGGGTTTTCGACATTTTGGCGACGATCTGGCGCAATTTCGCTCCGGTCGCTTTGTCGTAGAACGCTCCGTCGCGCTCCTCGACCTGATCCGTTGGCACTTTGACGCCCCGTTCGTCCTCGTATGCGAAAGCCAATATCATACCTTGGTTGAAAAGTTTTTGAAACGGTTCGGAGGTGGAGACACATCCGAGATCATGCAACACCTTGTGCCAAAACCGCGAATAGAGCAGATGGAGAACGGCGTGCTCGGCGCCGCCGATGTAAAGATCGACCGGCATCCAGTACTTCTCCTTTTCGGGATCGAACGGAACGTCGTTGTTTTCCGGATCGATGTATCTCAGATAATACCAGCAGGAACCGGCCCACTGCGGCATGGTGTTGGTCTCGCGGCGTCCTTTCATTCCTGTTTCGGGGTCGGTGTAATCAAGCCATTCCGCGGCGTTCGCGAGCGGGGACTCGCCTGTTCCGGAGGGATGGTAGTCCTCCATCTCAGGAAGAGCGACCGGCAATTCGCTCTCGGCAAGCAGCTTTATCGAACCATCCTCCATATGCGCGACGGGAAACGGCTCTCCCCAGTAGCGCTGACGGCTGAAAAGCCAGTCGCGGAGTTTGTAGTTGATCTTGAAACGCCCCAAATTCCGCTCATCCAACCATTCGGTGGCGGTTTTCTTGGACTCGGCGACCTCCATTCCATTGAGATCGAGTCCCGCTGAATTCGCGGAATTGATCATTTTGCCGTTTCCAGTCCAGCATGCTTTTCCCGCTAGAACGTCGGCCGGATCCACTTTGGCCGTTTTCGCCTCGCTCTCGTAGGGCTCTATGATGCATTTGATCGGCAGAGCGAATTTGGACGCGAACTTGAAATCGCGGGTGTCGTGGGCCGGGACGGCCATTATCGCTCCGGTGCCGTATCCCATCATCACGTAGTCGGCTATCCAGATTGGAATAGGCTCGCCGGTGACCGGATT
>JAADHT010000035.1:5937-11682 GCA_013151705.1 Kiritimatiellota bacterium
CTCCGGTGAAAACGCCGGTTTTCTCCTTCGCGAGTTCCGCTCTGTCCAATTCCGATTTCATTCCGGCCTGTTTGACGTATTCCGCGACCTTCTTCTTGTTTTCCGCCGTGGAGACTATTTCCACAAGTGGATGTTCCGGGGCCAAAACCATGTAGGTCGCTCCAAAAAGAGTGTCCGGACGAGTGGTGTAGACCTCGACTTTCTCGTCCGAGTCCTCCAAATCGAAAAGCACCTCGGCGCCGGTCGAGCGCCCAATCCAGTTGCGTTGCATCTCTTTGATTCCCTCCGGCCAGTCCAAATCCTCGAGACCGGACAGCAAGCGCTCGGCATACAACGGAATCCTCAGTTGCCACTGTTTCAGGTTTTTCTTTTTGACGTCCATCGAGCCGCATTTCTCATGGGATCCGTCGTTGAGCACCTCCTCGTTGGCGCATACGATCTTGCAGTTGTCGCACCACCACACCTCGGCGCTGTCGTAGTAGGCCAGTCTTTTCGCCGCTTGGTAGTCGGCGACGGCGCGCTCGCCTTTATCCGCTATTTCCGCGGGAATGGGCAGTTCGGAGATGAGGCGTCCTTTTTGCTGTTTCTCGTCGAACCAGGTGTTATAGAGTTGAATGAAAATCCATTGGGTCCATTTGAAGTATTTCGGATCGGTCGTCGAAATCTCCCTGTCCCAGTCGTAGCTCAATCCGATGCGTTTAATCTGCTCGCGGAATACCGCGCAGTTTTTAGCGGTTGTGACCGCGGGATGAGTTCCGGTTTTGATGGCGTACTGCTCGGCCGGCAATCCGAAGGCGTCCCAGCCCATAGGATGGAGGACGTTGAATCCTTTCATTCGTTTGTATCTGCAGAAGATGTCGGTGGCCGTGTACCCTTCCGGATGTCCGACGTGAAGCCCCGACCCGCTTGGGTAGGGGAACATATCCAGAACGTAAAGTTTCTCCTTGTCGGATGGATCCTCGGTCTTGAACGTCTTGTTATTCTCCCAAAAATCCTGCCATTTGGGCTCTATGACCTTGAAGTCGTATGTTTTGTCCATAATAGCCTATTCTCCCCGCGTCTAATGAAACGACCGCCTTTACTCTCGAATTTTCCGCTAGTGGCCCGCGGTGGCGACAGCGAGAAATTTCTCCGCGTATTTCCGAGCAAACCCGACTAGAGACTGACCAGAGCGGTAAACTTAACGCTCCATTCGGAAGGTGCAAACCAAGGAGGAGAAAAAACGCGGGGTTAACGCACGGCGGAACGGGAGGCGTTGGAAGCGATGCGAACGGCTGGTTTCTCGCTCGTCGTGATTTTGCGAGGGAGGCCGTTTTCAGCGTTGGAACTGGTTTGGATCCATTGGGACAAAGTCCGTTTTTGGGTTCCATTTCGGCGATGATGAGTAGAAATAGTTGGGATTGTCGAATAGAATGGATTCGACCGTTTTTTCATCGTGTCCGTCGTTTTTCATAAAATCGACGACCTTGACGAGACTCAGCGGGTCGGATATTCCCCAATCGGCGGAACCGTTGATTATCATTCTGTCCGAGCCGAATTCGCGGACCAAGTTCGAAACTCGCCGGGGAGTCAGCTTCGAAATGGGATATACAGTCATGCCGGTGAAACAACCGGTTTCGCGCGCGAAAGACATACACTCTTCGGTGTTGTGGTCGATCACCACGAGATTCTCCGGAATTCCCTCGTTTTTAATTATGTCGATGGTTTTTTCGACTCCCTTCACCTTGTTTAAATGCGGAAGGTGGACGATAACCGGCATTTTCCGTTCGTTGGCAATGTGCAACTGCCTTTCGAACGCGTATTCCTCCCCTTTGGATATGTTGTTGAATCCGATTTCGCCGACCGCGACGCAACGGGGATGTTTCAAATACTCCTCCATTCCGTCGATAACCTCTTTCGCGAGTCCGTGGTCCTCCGACTCCTTGGGATTCATTGAGACGCAAGCGTAATGATCGATTCCGAATCTTTCAGCTCTAACGGTCTCGAAATCGAGAATCAACGAGAAATAGTCGAAAAAAGTTCCGGCATGCCGGCGATTGGCGCCTAGCCAGAAGGATGGTTCCACGCAGACCCTGATTCCGGCCGCGTACATTCGCTGATAGTCATCCGTCGTACGGGAATACATATGTATGTGGGGTTCTATTATGGTCATCGTGTAATCCTTAAGTTGGAATTGTTCGTTGCTGTTTCCCCATCTCGCGTTATGTGATTCAATCCGGACAAAACAGCGGGAACGTCATAGTCGCTCCGGCAATCAACCAGCCTATGCGAGCTCCAATCCACATACATTAACATTTTCCTCTGAAAAGTCAACAAGCAGCGAGCGAACGAAGAATCGACGACGCTTTCAGATTGGCGCGATGGAACGTCAAACGCCTTCCCCTATGCGACAATACGCTTCTGGAAGTTCCGCCGCAACCCAAAGGGCGGCGACCTCTTATGGCGGCGCGGCGCTTTGAAAAAAACTTCCGCTCACAATACGCTGCCGCGCGGTCGTTCAGACTTTCGCAATTGGCTCGTATGTGCGCGATATTTGAAAACGCGGGTGGATTTTCTTGATTTCGGGACTATCTTAAGTTTGCTTTTTTTTGAACGGACATTAAGGAGGATGTTATGACGATGAGGACAATGGATTATGACGCGATCAAAAAATCGTTGCCGTATCGCTATCCCATTTTGCTGCTGGACCGCGCTAGGATCGAATCAGAGACCAGGGCTGTGGGTTTCAAGCTTCTTTCATTCAACGATCTAGTTTTTCAAGGGCATTTCCCGCATCATCCCATCATGCCTGGAGTGCTTCAAGTCGAGGCTATGGTTCAAACGTCGGTTCTTCTGCTAAAAGAGCGCTTGGATCCGAGCTCCGCGAGAGACATTTACGTGAAGTCGATAGACAAAGTGAAGTTCAGAAAGCCCGCTTTGCCGGGGGACAGACTGATCGTCGAGATCGATATCAAAGAAATTAATGGAGAAGATGCGAGCGTGGTCGCGGTCAACCGCACGAAATCCGGAGTTACTTGCCAAGTCGGCATGGTCATATCGGTTCGGGATCGTCAAACGGCGGGGCGAATACCTCTCGAGTTCAATGAAGTGGACAGAGACGAGAACATCGAGATGGATGTCGTCGGCATTATGGACGTGATACCGCACCGGTATCCGTTTCTTTTGATCGACTATATCGCGTCGGTCGACGATTCCGACGTGGTGGCGGTGAAGAACATAACCGCCACGGAGCCGTATTTGCATGCCTACTCGCCGGAATATTCCGTATTGCCGGGCCCCATCCAAGTCGAGATAATTGCGCAGGCTGGTTGCGTCCATACGCTTCTTCGTCCCGAGAACAAAGGGAAAATAGCGTATTTCATGTCGATTTTCGACGTGTCTTACCACGCTCCGGTGCGTCCCGGCGATCAATTGGAGATACGAGTCACCATTCCCCGCGGAGGTTCGAAATTCGGAAAAGGGACTGGCAGGATTTTCGTGGACGGAAAACTCGTCACGGAAGGTGGCATCGCTTTCGTTCTCGTCGATGAGTAGCGCGCTTTGCCGCCCGCTTGAGTTTTTCGATAAGAAGTATTGACACAGGCGCTGCGACTCGTTATATTCATTTGTTTTCACAGTCGGGTTGTTTTTTAGATTCCCGCGCGGGTGGCGAAATTGGCAGACGCGCCAGATTTAGGATCTGGTGTCTTACGACGTGTGGGTTCGAGTCCCACCTCGCGCACCAAAACCAATTGAGAAAATGTTTGACGTTTTTTTTGAAGATACGACGCTGTGGTTAAAGCGCTATTTGGATGCAATCATCGTGTTGGGGAATATTTAGACCCTGTTCGAAAAGGGTCTATAGGAACAATCCTAACGGGTTCCATTCAACGCGGGGTCGCATTATTCGAGGAGTTGCAATGGATGCAAGCGAACAGACGACCCCGTTGAAGACCAATGAGAAAACGAATCCATTGCGAGTCGACCAAATGGTCAAACCGCTGGTTTTGATTGTCGACGACGATGACGATGTCGCGGCGTTTCTGACCAAAGCGATGGAGAAGGCCAACTATTCGGTGATAACCGTCGCCAATTGCGCCGACGCCATTGACAAATTGGTTTCAGTTGAGTTCGACTTGTTGCTGACTGATGTAAATCTTCCCGACGCTTCCGGAACGGAGATTTTACAGAAAGCGAAAGAGCTCAACAAGTCGGCCGAGGTCATTATGATAACAGGCGCTCCGGATTTGGAGGCCGCGGTCGACGCGATGAAAAACGGAGCTTTTGATTATCTTTCCAAGCCGATAGACATAGACAAGCTTTTCGCCACCACTTCGGCCGCCATTCTTCACGCCACCCATAAGAGGACTCCACGGGAAGACGAAACCGCTCAAATAACAAATCATGGATTTAAAGTCGTGAAGACTTTAGGCTCCGGCACTATGGGTACGGTTTTACTTGTTGAACGACATGGCGAACTCTTCGCTATGAAGATTCTTCGTAACGCGCCAAGCGATTCTCTTTCGCAACACAAATTCAAACGGTTTATCAGGGAAGCGAGGATTCTATCGAAAATCGATCATCCGAACGTTGTCAAAGTGATTGACTACGGGATTTTCAAGGAGACTAGATTTCCGTACATTCTTATGGAGTTTGTTTCGGGCCATCAATTATACACCTTCATCAACAAGGTTGAATTGGACTTGGAGGAGAAAAGATCAATAATAAGGCAGTTGGCGTCGGCTCTCGCCGCGGTGCATAAACATGGGATCATACACCGCGACGTGAAACCCGCCAATGTGGTGATCACAACTGAAAGGGTCGTGAAACTCACTGACTTCGGAATTGCCCATATGACGGGCTCCCACCTCACTGTTTCTTGCGAAATGCTTGGGTCCCCGGCTTATATGGCGCCGGAGGCGTTCGATACCAGGCGGATAAAAGACGAACGGGCCGATATCTTCTCTCTCGGAGTGATCGCCTATGAGCTTTTCACCGGGCGCAAACCGTTTTTTGGGGACACGATGGCGGAGATAATGCATCAAGTTCAAACCATCGCTCCCGTGGAACCATTGACTCTTGTTCCCGACTTGCCTCCTTATCTGCAAGATATAATGGCTAAAATGCTTGCGAAAGATCCTGACGACAGGTTCAAGACAGCCTCGCAAATAGTCAAAGCTCTCGATCACGAATGCGCTAAAAATTCCGAGAGGGAAGGCATAACCTCCCGCCTTTTGAGAACTCTTCTTCTCAAAAAAGCGACTTGGAGATGATCTTTTCAAACAACAAACTAATAACGGCGGTTGTCGTGTCGACCGCTTTCTTGTCGGGATTCGCTCTGATGGGTTTCGAGATGTTCGGAGTCAGGGTGTTGGCTCCTTTTTTCGGCTCGGGCACGCCTGTTTGGGGAGCGGTGATATCGGTCGTTATGACTGGTATGGGTTTGGGTTACGCATACGGGGGGAGATTGGCCGATAGCCGCCCCGCGGTATCGACTGTCGCTGCCCTGCTTCTACCGGCAGCGTTGTTAATGTGTTTTTTCCCGCTGTACGGAAAACCTGTGTGCCGCCTGGTCGATTCCATTTGTTCGGACCGCAGATCCGCCGCTCTTTTGGCGTCGGCACTTCTGTTTCCATTGATAGTTTTTTTCCTGGGAGCGGTTTCTCCGTTGTTGGTGAAATTGAAAGTCGTCTCGATGTCGGAGGTTGGAGTCGGCAGTGGAATCGTCTATGCGTCCGGCACGGCTGGCGGTGTTGTCGGCACACT
>JAADHT010000035.1:11696-26412 GCA_013151705.1 Kiritimatiellota bacterium
GGTGTTTTTTCATCTTCGACCTCCATATTTTTTTTAGGGCTTATTCTTTTTTCCCTCTCTTGCGTACTTTTGATTTTCAACATTCGCATCAAAAAACATCTGAATGACTTCAACCTGAATCCGTGAAAAAATCTCGAAAAAAGGAGTGCTGAATCAAAACAAGCAACCGTTTGAGCCAATTGCAAAAGTCTGAGCGAGCCGTGTTGCGAGCGCATGAGGCGCGTTTAACTTCGGTCTCCATCGACCTTGCGTCTGTGGAGAGGTGAAAATCCAGGCTAAACGCTTTCCAAAATAATATGGATTTTTTTCGTTTTAGATCGATTTGTAACAAGACTCGGACATCCGCTGTGTTTCAGTTTGCATTTGACGATTTGAGGATTAGTTTTCACCCTTATCGGAGCCTGTCGCAACCGGCTCGTTGCCGAAATCTATTTGTGGTTGATTCGATGTCAATTAAGGATATGTGTTATGCCGAAGCCCGCTTTATTGGTTCTCGCCGCTGGAATGGGAAGTCGTTATGGAGGGCTCAAACAGCTCGATCCAGTCGGACCAGACGGAGAGATAATTATAGATTATTCTATTTACGACACCATCAGAGCCGGATTCGGCAAGGTTGTTTTCGTTATAAGACGCGACATAGAAGAAATATTCAAAAAAGTGATAGGCACCAGATACGAAAACAAGATAGCGATTGAGTACGCGTTTCAGGAGCTTGACAATCTTCCGGAAGGATTTTCGGTTCCCGACGGGCGAACGAAACCCTGGGGTACCGGGCACGCCATTTTAATGGCCGAAAATTTCATAAACGAGCCCTTCGCTGTTATAAACGCCGATGATTTCTATGGATGTTCCGGTTTCACGATGCTATACGATTATCTTTCCACCACGGAACCCGCGTTTGAGGACGGAGCCGCGAATTTCGCGATGGTGGGCTATTATCTTCGCAACACCTTGTCCGACAACGGAACCGTGGCCCGCGGAGTGTGCGCCGTTGATTCGAATGATTTTTTGGAAGGAGTGGACGAGTGCACCAAAATCGAGAGGAAGGGGAAAGGCGCTTTCAACACGGCGGAAGGCGAAGCGTATGTCGATTTGACAGGCGACGAAATTGTTTCCCTGAATTTCTGGGGGTTTCAGCCTTCCATATTCAACGAGCTGCGGTCTCTGTTCGGCATGTTTCTGACGGAGAACCACGAAAATCTCAAATCGGAGTTTTTCATTCCAACCGTAGTGGACGAATTAATTCGCGATGCAAAAGCGAAGGTTAGCGTGTTGCGCAGCGAAGATAAATGGTTCGGAATTACCTATAAAGACGACAAGCCCAGCGTTGTGTCGGAGATACGGACACTAGTGGAGCGAGGCGCGTATCCGGAGGCTTTGTTCGCGCTATGATCATATTGGGAGTGGACACGGCCATCAGATGCACCGGATACGGAATCGTGAAGGCGTTTTCGCCGGACGAATTCGAAGTGTTGGATTGCGGAGTCATAGAAACTCCGCGGAAAGCGCCGCATAGCGAATGTTTAAGAAGGTTGTCCGGCGGAGTGCGGGAATTGATTTTGGCGTTTCAACCGGATTGCGGCGCGATAGAAAGCGTCTTTTTTCAAAAGAACATTAAAACGGCGATGATTTTAAGTTTGGCCCGCGGAGCGGTGATCGCGGTTCTCGCGGAAAACAATATTCCCGTACGCGAATACGCGCCGCGCAAAGCGAAGAAGTCAGTGGTGGGAACGGGGGCGGCGTCCAAGCTCCAAGTAGCCACGATGGTGGCGTCTATGACGGGGATAACGTTGGACAAACTGCCTTTGGACGCCACGGACGCATTGGCCATCGCGATCTGCCATGGTCAAATGGCCAGCAGAGCCGAGGCGGAATTGTTTTTGCCACCGATCATATAAGCGTTGTTCGGAAAAACGAGGCGTTTGGGAGTCGTTCTTAAGCCAAGGGAGCGGCGAGGGCATTCGCGATCCGGCTTGGTTGATCGCTTTCCGCGTAACAGCGAGACCTTTTTGAACCGGCTCTATTTGATTTGCTTTTCGTATTCCTCAATCTCTTTTCTTTTTTGTTTTTCAGTTTGTTGTTTTTCCACATCTCTCAAAACGCGCTTTTGGATAATTCTCAATTCAGAATTCTCTTTGGTGAGAATAAAGCTCTCGAAGTTGTCGAATTTAGGAGTGAGTTTGAGTTTTATTTGGGCGGTTATTATTTCCCCTTTCCAAGTCAAAGTCTGCGCTAGCTTCAATGGTGGAGGTTGGAGATCCACCTTTTTAACGTGGCAAGTCTTGCAGGTTCCGCCGCCTGTCCAATTGTGCTTGCCTTTTTTGCATAGATTCCTGATTTTCGCCAATCTGCCGAGTCTTTCTTTTTCCAGTTTCGCTTTTGCGACATCCTCTATGGCGTCACCATACAACTCTCGAAAGTGAGTCAGCAATCGCTTCATCGCCTCTGGAGGGCCAATGCGATAGTCTTTCCGCACTTTGTATAAAACATCGTTCAGAAAATAGAGAGAGGCTGAATTCAAAATCCCTTTGTCGAATGTGATAGTCTCGACATTTTCATTCGAGTTTTCCGGTATCAAACCAGCGAGCACAAAGTTCACTTCATCTCTGACCATGCCTATCAAAACCAGTCTTTCGCCGCTTCTGAACATCTGATCCGCGTCCACTCCATATTGCGAACCCGCTATCTCCATCTGTTTCTTTTCAATTGCAGCTTTAAGTTTGGCGAGGCGAAGATCCGATTTCGATCCATTTTTTCCATCGGGTGAGCTCTTGCCAACCAATCCACCTCCCGGCTTTTTGTAGGGTGTTGCTGGAGCTTTTGGATTAACCGTGTCATTGGGTCTTGTCGAATCGGGTTTGCTTGCCACTTCAATGGAGCCCTCGTCATCCGTCGTAGCATGAAGCTTTTGTTGTCGTATTTGCTGTTGGATGAGATATTCCGTCACGTCTTTTGGCGTTCTCCATTTATTCCACCGGTATATGTAGCCTAGCTTTTCGTTCTCCTTCGCCAACTCCTCTAGTTTGTCTCGGAACAAAATATTCAAATACGACTGTTTTCTATCAAAATATCTGCGTATTTTTTTCGAGATGTATTTCTTTTTCATCTCTTCGCAAAAAGCCTTGTCGAATTTCGCTCTGTCGGCTGAAGAAAGATCGAAGCAGGCTATGGGGAGGTTGTCGCCTATCCGCACGCTTTTTCCACCCACACCGAATCCGTAGAAAATCCCTGAAATCGTGTATGTGCTTCTTCCTTTTTGAACTTTCACTGTGACGAAATCGAGCTTCTCCTTCATCTTGAATTTTCGATTGGCTTCTTTTTTCGCCTTGAACTTTATTTTCTTGATAGTGTCGGGAAAACGCTTCGAGACTAATTTCCTGACTTCTCTGGCTATTTCGGAAACAGGAGTGGTGTTGGGTTCCTCGTCCGGTTCCAGCGTGAACTCTTTGGCGACACGGTCCAATATATCTTTTTGAACAAACGGGTCGGTGAGTTTCTCGTTCACGGAAGTGTATTCTTTTATTATCCTCGCTATTTTTTTCACGCGCATTTTTGATATCATCGACTCGGTCGCCGAAACCACGCTCGGCAAGCATGCGACAGCCAGTAAAACGAGAAAAAACGCCGTTTTTCGTTTTTTCACCTTGAGATTTTCGTTAGTCAGGGTATTCATAAAAAGTTTTCCTTTAATTTGGATTGCAAGACGAAAGGACTGATTTTGAACAGCCTACGCGCCGATTTCCCCCTCATATTCAGGCTAAGTGACAGTTGACGGCGAATCTGGATGAGTCGCACATAAACGATTAAGATACAGTCGTATGTTTTTCTTGCAATATCCCGAGTGAAAAAAAAAGGAGAAAAGTTTCCTCTATGAGCGCCAATCGCACATCTTTCGCCACAAAGTTGACTTCAGAGCAAATCACAAAACTGGCGTTCCTGCTTTCCGAGACACCGTTTTGGGAGTCGGTCGATCCGCCTCCATACGCGTTGTGGAAAGCGCGGCGCCCTGATGTGTCCGTCACCGCATACGAAAGTCGCAAGATAACTGTTCAAGGCAAAGGCGCTGATGATTTCATAACTTTCACGCTGGAGCCTGAAGTGACGGGTGTCCTGGGTTTGGAGGAAACGTCTTCAGCCGATGATTTCGGCATTGACGCGCGGGAGCTTCGCAAACCTCACGCCGGTATTGACGAAAGCGGAAAGGGGGATTTTTTCGGGCCTCTCGTGGTAGCCGCCGTGTTTGTCAATGAGAAGACAAGGGACGCTCTGGCCAAAATCGGCGTGAAAGACTCAAAGTTGATTAAAAGCGATAAGAAAATCTCCGTCATCGCCCAAGGCATTAGAAATTCCGTGGCGGGAAAATTCGAAGTGCTCGCCATAGGTCCGGAGGCCTATAACAGACTATACTCGAAAATAGGAAATCTCAACGAGTTGCTCGCATGGGGGCATGCGCGGGTGCTTGAGAACCTCTTGGCGAAGGTGCCTGAATGCGAACTCGCTTTGGCTGATAAATTCGCGAAAGAATCGGTTACCATCAGAGCGTTGATGGAGAAGGGGCGTGCCGTGAAATTGATCCAGAGGACGAAGGGCGAGAGAGATTTGGCCGTAGCCGCCGCCTCCATACTGGCGAGAGATGAATTTGTGAGAAGATTGCGCTCGCTTGGCACCTCGTTTAACGTTGATTTACCCAAAGGCGCGTCAGTCGCCGTGGAGGAGGCGGGAAGGAGGATGGTCGAGGAGCATGGCGAGGACATTTTACGCTCCGTGTCCAAAACACATTTTAAAACGTATTCCAAAATCATCGATTTTTAATATGAATCCACCTTGCGGCTGCTGCTGGAATATGATAGATTGAAACCTGTTCGCTGGTTGGTTTGAGTTTCATTCTCTATCGTCCGGCATGGTGGTCGTTCAGCCACGAAACTTGTCAATCATCAGGGAGTTGTAATGAATTTGCCGAACAAAATCACGTTGGCGCGAATTGTGATGGTTTTTATTTTTCTGGTCATTTGCAATGTCGACGTTCTCATTCCTGATCCTTATTGGCGTAAAATATGGCGTATCGTAGGCTTCGCCTTCATCATCATAGCGGCGTTGACCGATATTCTTGACGGATACATCGCAAGGAAATACGATATGGTGACGGATTTCGGAAAGCTGATGGATCCTTTGGCCGATAAAATTTTCATGGTCACGGCTTTCGTTATGCTTGTTCACAAACAGCTTCTGCCCGGCTGGGTAGCCGTGGTCATCCTGTCTCGGGAATTCCTGGTCACTGGACTCAGACTATTAGCCGCGAACAAAGGAAAAGTCATATCGGCCGACATCACCGGGAAAATTAAAACGCTTATCCAAATGATTTTTCTCGTGTTTGGCGCGTCTATGTGGATCGGATGGATCAATCCGGAGTGTCGTCATGGAATTTTGTGGACGATTTTCTACACTTCCGTCGCTTTGCTGACAGTATACTCCGGAGGCGTCTACTTTTTGAAGCACCGGGATCTTTACTTGGATTAGCTTGGTTCAAAAACACTTTTCAACGCCTTCAAAGCGTTTGAGGCCGCCGCCATCTCGGCCGATTTCCTGCTTTTGCCGAAGCCGGTTCCAATCACTTTTCCTTTGACCGCCACCTCTATTTCATATTCACAATTATGATCGGGACCATTTTTCTGGACTATTATGTATTCCGGCCTTTCGGATTTACAGTATTTCTGAGTGTATTCCTGAAGCATCCCTTTGGGATTCAAGTCGTCAAGAAGAGCGGCCGGATTTGCAAACTCTTTTTCCAAGAGAGGCATAACAATTCCCACGACGGGTGAAAGTCCACCCGCCATGTAAATCGCTCCGATAAGCGCTTCGAACGTGTCGCAGAGAGTGGAGACTCTTTGGCCTCCGCCAGAGGCCTCTTCGCCTTTTCCCATTCTGACGTATTCCTCCAAATTCAACGCCATCGCCAGCTTGGCGAAGGCGGACTGCCTCGCGAGCGCCGAGCGCATTTTCGTCAATTTGCCTTCCTGTTCGGATGGATATCGGGTGAAAAGATATTCCGTAAGAATGATTTGCATCACCGCGTCGCCTAAAAATTCAAATCTTTGGTTGTCATAAGGCAAGTTCTTTTCCGTGGAATATGATTTATGCGTCAACGCTTCGATTATCAAATGCGTATGCCTCTGTTCCACTCCGATTTTTTCCATCAATTCTGAAACGTCTTTATGCATTGTATTCCTCAATCCAAGAAAGGGGCGCTCAAAAAAACGTCCGATCCCAAGGGGGGTGGGTCGGCTATCATTATTCACGAAACACTGGAATTTGAATTTTCGTTCAAACTTTACACTACAAAGAATTTCGTGGATTTCAAGTGTTCGTTTTGTCGTTGAATGAGTTCCCTACGTTTTTCACGGTTTTACGCCGGCTTCGGAAGTTCCCCCTGAAAGTCCCAGGGAAACAAAATATACCTTTGTCCTGAAAAGTCAAGATGAGATGGACGAGGAGATTGGAAGGAATGCGTCGTCCGGGATTGATTTCAGTGGCGTTTGCTCTACAGTAATCCCTTCCTTTGGTTGCAACAGGGGATTTTTTTTATGAGGATACTGTTTTTCATAATCGATTTGGACTCCGGCGGCGCGGAATGGCAGCTAGCGCGACTCGCGGATTATCTCAACGAGTCCGGAGTGGTCGTCAAGGTCGTCTGCATGCGCGGCCCCAACGAAACCTACGAATGGCTGGAGAAGTCCAGCGTGGACGTGGAGTGCCTAGGCTACGACAGTCCGGCGCGGTTGTCGCGTCTCTTGCGATTCGCGAAAATCGCGAGGGAGTTCAAACCGGACATTCTGCACACATGGATGTTTCATGCGAACTTCGCGGGAAAACTCATCGGACGCTGGCGCGGCGTTCGCCGTATCGTGGCATCGCTGCGCGTGGCTGAAAAGGAGCGTTGGCACCACGTGTTTTTGGAACGTTGGACATCGTGGCTCAACGCTAAAATCCTGTGCAATTCGAACGGACTCGCGAAGTTCGCGGAATCGCGTGGTTTTCCCGTCGGCAAGCTGGAAGTGATTCCGAACTCGTTCGACGCGTCGCTGTTCAGCTACTCGAAACGGTCGCGCCCGCGGAATTCGCGGTGGCGCGTTCTTTTTCTCGGCCGCGCGGCCACGCAGAAAGGGTTGCCGTATCTTTTGGACGCTTCGCGCTTGTTGGCGGACGATGGTGTTGATTTCCACCTTGACATAATTGGAGATCTGCAATGCGAGTCGGTGGGAGACCCGCTTGTGAAACTCGCCGAACGAAACGGGATTTCCGGCCGCGTCTCGTTCACGCCTTCCGTCGCCCATGATAAAATACCGGAAGTTATGACCGAACACCACTTTTTAGTGCTTCCGTCGCTGTGGGAGGGGATGCCGAACGTGGTTATGGAGGCGTTCGCGTCCGGTCTCCCGGTGGTGGGCACCGATATCGAGGGGACCAGCGATCTGGTGACTGACGGCGAGACGGGCTTGCTCGCCGCGCCCGCGGACGCCGCGTCCCTAGCCGGGAAGATGAAATGGGTAATCGAAAACTACGATGAGGCATCGAGCATGGCGGAGAAGGCGTTCCGTCTCGTTCGGGAAAAGCACTCGCCGGATTTGATAAACGCCCGCTACCTGGATTTCTACCGGAAATTGGTGGGGGAAGAGGTGGAAGCCAGGTGAACAATCTTCAATCCGCCACTGCGGCTCCACTCGCGGAACGGGAGGATGGCGCTTTTGTAATTACGAGGGGGTTGCCGAAGAACGAGTTTATCGGCACGGGCGCATAGTATTTTTCGATTTTAAACCGGCTGAAAATTCCATTGTTCGTTATGGACGGTCGAATAACCGCTGATTCAATTGTTTCCGATCTTTATGTTCCGCCGTTCATATTCATTGGAGTGTTTATCAGGAATAGTGGCGCTGAAGAAAATACCCCGGAAATCGTTCGAGGTCATTGTTCAAATACTGGCCATGCCGGCGGCTTTGAAACTAGTACCGCATACAGCCTAAAACATCGCGTTGACAAGAAGTGACTCCGAAACAACTTGGCATCCATGAGATTCGCAATCAAAGCGAAGTTTTAAGTTATACGCAGTACTAGACGTTCATCTGTATCCGCGTCGTTTGCGGTTGGCTGGCATCCAAAAAAGAACTTCAGAGCGAAGGGGACTTGGATGCCGCTTTGACGGATTTGTAGTAGTCCATCAGCATGCGGGCTCTTTTCTCGGAACGCTCGTTTTTCATTAATTTGACCGCTTGTTCCTGCCCCTCCACTGCATCGTCGATTCTCCCGAGCAGATAATGGGCTTTGGCTCTGGTAGCGAGATATCGGGCCAACCTCGTTGGATTCTTCGATTGTTTCGAGAAGAACAGGTCGACCGCTTTCGAAGAGGCTTTTAGGGCGACGTCGAGAGGAGCCGTGCCAAATCTCAGGCGGTTGATTAACAGGTTTGCTAGACGATTGAGCGCGGTCGGATTGTCTCCAAACGAGTCGAGCGCTTTTTTGGCGGCGGCGCGGATTTCGCGGGGAGACGCGTCGGTCAAATTCAAAGCGTCCAGCTTGAGGAGATGCAGGAACGGAGTTTTCGGCGAACGTCGCAGCAGGGAATCAATGAAAGGAACGGCTTCGCTCATTTTTTTATCGCGCTCGAAAAAAAACAAACGCACTCGCGCGGCCAACTCGTCCGCAGGGTCGATTCGAAGAATATCGTCGATAGTCTGTTTGGCGTCGGCGTGCCGCCCCAACTGCATTGAACGCTGAAGGCGTTTCCGCAGAGGGATTATTTTGAGCTGGATATCAAGGTCGAATTCACCCGAGACGACTTTGCCGAGAACATATCTCAAATCCACTACTTCGCCTTTCCAAAGGATTTTTCCGTCTTCGCCTATTATGAACACTTGCGGGATTCCCGCTCCTTTGCCCAGGAATTTGTCGGAGAGCGCTCCTTTCGGATCCACGTAGACGGCACATACCGGTTTGACTGGAAGTTTTTCAAGGAACTTTTCGACGGTTTGCTTGTTTTCCTTTGTGACTTGGATGAAAACGACATCTTCCACTGGTAGGGCGGATTGTATTTCCGACAAAAGATTGAACGTCAATTTAGATGTTTTGTCCCAAGTCGCCCAGAATTCGACGACTCGTATGACATTTTTTCGATTTTCCGCCAGCGACACCTGATCGGTTCCATTCACAGGAACAAGCCCGGTAAAAGGCGGAGTCGCGTCTCCGTTGTTCAATTGCGCTTGGAGATTGGCGGTCCCTCCGAGGATGATTATAAAAATGGCGGCGAGCAAGGATGATTTTCCGCCCAGTTCCCGTTTGTACCGCGACAAGGCGATGTGACTGTGTCTGGCGCGGTAGTAGAGCACTCGAAACACCACACCCGCGAGTATGATCCCGAACCCGAGCTTTTTGGTGGTCTCCGAGAACAACAACGCCATTCCGAGAGCGAGCAATGGCCAAGCCAGATAGAAATAAACGGCGCGTTTCTTCGCGGTGTCCGCCAATCTGACTTCGATCTTCGCCACGGCCTCTTGTCTATCACTTGATTTCATCAGCCTAATTCCTTTTCATCATTCAAATGGTCTGGTACGGTTCTCCCAATGCCGCTGTTTCTGTTTTGGAACGGTTAGATTGGCCTTGTAATGCAGTTTGTTCTCACCGATTATATCGGCGAGGACTCTCTCCAATTGTTCGTCTACCCGGACTTTTAGTTTCCGCGCCGCCTCGACGAAAATAATTTCACCATTGGAGCATGTCAGAGCTAAAATAAGCGTTGTTTCGCCGGGAAATGCCTGGCAAGCGTTTTTCACCGCCGCCAGGATTTCAGGTTTGGCGCTTCCTTCATGGAATCTAATGTGAATTTCCATCGTGAACCTTTTCTTCACCTGGTTCATTGGAATCACTTCCTGGGCGATTAGTTGAGGCGGCGAATTCTCATCTTTGGCATCCACCAAAGCCAGAAAAAGATATGGTTTGCCGACTTCCAGGGTGTCTTTGCAGGCGGCGTAGACTTTGTTGAATAGCATACATTCGATTGTTCCATTCACATCCTCGATCTGCAGTCGAGCGAAATCGTTGCCGCTTTGAGATTGTCTTCTTTGGATTGAGGTTATAAGGCCTCCCACTCTAACTCCGGTGTCATGCGACAATTCCGCTATTTGCGACAAGGCGTGGGTGGCATACGTCTCGATTGTTTTGGCATGTTCGCCGAGCGGGTGTCCGGATATGTAGAATCCGAGAAGCGCTTTTTCGTCTTCAAGCATCTCTTTTTCATGAAATTCCGGAATGTCCGGAAAATCGAGCGTGTCGCAACCTTGTTTGTCGTCATCGTCCAACAAATCGAAAAGAGAGCCTTGTCCGGCGGCCTTGTCCCGCGTCAAAGTCTGGGCCAACGAGACCGCCTGATCCAAAACGTCCACCAGCTGCGAGCGTTTCATCCCGAAGCGGTCGAACGCTCCAGTGCGGCACAGGCTCTCCAGGACACGCGCGTTGACCGCGCTACCGACGCGTTCGCAGAAATCGAGCAGGGAGGTGAATTCGCCGTCCTTCTCCCGCGCCTCCATTATCGATGACGCCGCGCCGTCGCCAACCCCCTTTATCGCCGCCAGGCCGAAGCGGATACTGTCTCCGTCCACCGTGAAGTTTATTTCGCTTACGTTGACATCCGGTCCGGCCACGTTTATTCCCATTTCACGGCATTCGCTGATGGCGGAGGCCACTTTCTCGGCCTTGTCCAAATCACTGGATAGGACAGCCGCCATAAACTCCACTGGATAGTTCGCTTTCAGATAAGCGGTTCTATAGGCGAGAAACGCGTAGGCCGCGCTGTGTGATTTGTTGAAACCGTAATCTGCGAAAAGCAGAATTTTCTCCCAGATTTTCTCCGCGACATTGAGTCCGACGCTATTTTCAGCGCAACCCGCGATGAATTTGTCCCTTTGCTCCTTCATCACTTCCGTCTTTTTCTTTCCAATCGCGCGTCGAAGGATATCGGATTGCCCCAAGGAGAATCCGGCTATCTTCTGGACCACCTGCATTATCTGCTCTTGATAGAGCATTATTCCTTGGGTTTCTTTGAGAATGGTCTCCATATCGGGATGGTCGTATTCCACTTGAGTATGTCCGGTTTTTCTGGAGATGAACTCATCAATGAATTTCATCGGGCCAGGACGGTAAAGCGCGATAAGCGCGATAACGTCTTGTATGCGGTCCACTCCGAATCTACGGCACAAATCGCGCATTCCCGGCGACTCCAACTGGAAAACGGCCACGGTGTCCCCCTTGTTTAAAAGGGAGTAGGCGTTTTTGTCATCCAACGGAATGGAGCTTATATCCAAAGAAACGCCCCGGACTTTTCTTATATTGTCGGTGGCGTCCTGTATTACCGTCAGCGTTCTGAGACCTAGGAAGTCCATTTTCAACAACCCAAGCTCCTCGCAGGGCCCGGCCGGATATTGCGTAACCACCTCGCCGCCACCCATTTTCGCGAGGGGCACGAGATTGTCAAGTCTCTGGTCGCCTATGATCACCCCGGCGGCGTGGATGCTCATATTTCTGTTGAGGTTTTCAAGAGGCTCGGCGTATTCAAACACTTCCTTGACCCAATGCTCCTCGTTTATCATTTGCGATATGTCTTTGACGTGTTCCCTCACCGCCTGCAGCGTCACCTTTTTCACGTTGGGAATAGCGTCCGGAATAAGTTTTGTTATTTTGTCGCCGTCGGACGCCTGTCGCCCCATAGCTCTTGCGACATCTTTTATCACGGCTTTTGTTTTAAGGGTGCCGTAAGTGCCTATCTGAGCGACGCTGTCCGCACCGTACTTTCCGCGGACGTAGTCGATGACTTCTCCTCTTCTGCGCTCGCAGAGGTCGATGTCGAAGTCCGGCGGACTGACTCGCTCCGGATTCAGAAAACGCTCGAACAACAGGTCGTACTCCAGCGGCTCGATGTCCGTGATACGCGTCAGGAACGCCACGATGCTTCCGGCTCCACTGCCTCTTCCAGGTCCGACGGGAATTCCCTGTTCTCTCGCATAACGCAAAAAGTCCCAAACGACCAGGAAATAACTGCAGTACTTCGCCGTGTCGATCACGTTGAGTTCGTAATCCATCCGTTCTAGCACAATTTTCCGCCGTTCGTCAGCCGGGGCACCGGATGCGCGGGGGTCGAAGCCATATCTTTCCGGGATGGCGTCGAGACAGATGTTCCGCAAATACTCTTTTCGTGTCATGGTGTCGGTTTGAATGTCGTAAACAGGATAGTGGTTCACTCCGAACTCTATCTCGAGGTTGCATTTCTCCGCCACCTCCAAGGTGTTGCTGATGGCTTCGGGTACTTCTTTGAAGAGTTGGGCCATCTCGTCGCCTGATTTGAAATAGAATTGGTCGCTTGAGAATTTCAATCTTTTCTCATCGTTGATGGTCGAGTGGGTTTGTATGCAAAGCATCAGTTCATGCGAGCGGCTGTGCTCCTTTTTCATATAGTGGACATCGTTCGTCGCCACCAAAGGCACCTCGAACTCTTTAGCCAGAGAAATCAAGCCTTTGTTTATGACGCGTTGCTCCGGTATTCCGTGATCCATCAGCTCCAAATAGAAATTGCCGCGTCCGAAAATCTTCAAATAGTCGTCGAGGGCGTTTTTAGCGTCTTTGGAGTTTTCGCGTAGTATGGCGTCCGGTATTTTTCCTTTCAGACATGCGCTCAAACCAATCAACCCGTCGGAGTATTGTTCCAACAGCTCCCTGTCGATTCTGGCTTTGTAGTAGAATCCCTCCAGATGCGCCACCGACATAAGTTTGCAGAGATTTTTGTACCCGGTCAGGTTTTTCGTTAGAAGCACTAGGTGGAATCCGCGGATGTTCTTGTTGAGCTGGTCCTTGTCGAAACGGGTGGTCGGAGAGACGTACATCTCACACCCTACGATGGGTTTCAGTCCCGCTTTGTTCATTGTCTGATAGAAATCAATGGCCCCTCCCATAAACCCATGGTCGGTTATGGCGACTGCTGGCATTCCGTATTGTTTAGCGAGTTTAGCGAGTTCCGCCGGTGGACATGCTCCGTCGAGAAGGCTGTAGTGCGAATGCAGATGAAGATGTACGAATTCAGTCATATGATCAAATCTCCATACGGACGGTGCCGTTTTTGTGGAAAGGCGTTTTAGCGACTTCTCCGGGAATAGTTCCCCGCCTGGCGGCCAAATCGACTAAAACTCCCTCTTTCGGATTGAAAGCAGGCGTGACGTGGGCTAGTGCGATCGACTGTTGAAGAGAGGGAGAAAACGCTCCGGAAGTGACGCTGCCGATTTGTTCTCCATCGACGGAAACTTCCGCTCCCGCCCTCGCGGTCCTTCTGCCTTCAAGTCGTATGCCGATTAATTGTTTTTTCCTGGTGGTGTTCACCAGAGCTTCGCGGCCGACGAATTCACGGCCTGAATCCAACTTCAACATTCCGCCGAATCCCGCTTCAATCGGAGTTGTCTTCAAATCCATTTCATGTCCGTAGAGTGGATACCCCATTTCCAATCGGAGTGTGTCCCTGGCGCCTAATCCTGCGGGTTTGACGGTTTCAATTGCGAGAATCGCGTCCCACATTTCCCCCGCTAGTTTCGCGGGCAGATATATCTCGAAGCCCAGTTCACCGGTGTATCCGGTTCTGCTGAGCAAAATTGGAATTCCGGCGAGTTCGACCTTGCTCCACTTGTAATATGCCGGCAACTCCGGCCTGCTCAATCCCATTTTCTCCAATACGTCGGCGCTTAGCGGTCCCTGCAAATCAAGTTTGGCGGTGTCGTCCGATTCATCGACGATCTCAGCCGACGGGGGCAGCAGCTCTCTCAATCTCGCGAGATCCGCGTCTTTCGGGCCGGCGTTGACCACTATGTGGAATTCTTCTTCGGTGATTCGGTAGATTATCAAATCGTCTATGACCGTTCCATTATCGGTAAGTAGAAAATTGTAGCGGCAGGATCCCACTTTTTGAGTCGCTACGGCCCGCGGAAATATTTTATCCAACGCGGCGGCGGCTTCCGCTCCCGTGATTCTAAACTCGCCCATATGGCAGATATCGAACAACGACACCTTTGTTCTAGCGTGAATGTGTTCGGCGATGATGCCTTCGGCGTATTGCACGGGCATGCTCCAGCCCGCGAAAGGAACCATGCGAGCTCCCAATTCGATGTGTTTTGACGCTAAAGGCGTCTCTTTGACTTTGATTGTTCCCTCGTTCATTATTAGTCATTCCTCATAAATTGGATTTCTTATCCGCGATTTTCCAGTGACCAGCTTTCGTGCTGCCAATTCTTATTAAAATACCATCTTTTTTCAATTTGGCTATGTGTTGTTTCACCGCGTTCGAGCTGATTTCGGCTATATTCGCCAATTGTTCTTTTGTTATTTTGGGATTGTTTTTAACGTTTTGGATAATTATATCTCTACTTGAAAGTTTTTTTTGGGTTTCTTGGGTAGTTTTAATTTCCCAGTATCCCGATTTCGTACTGCCAATTCTTATTAAAACACCATCTTTTTTCAATTTGGCTATGTGTTGTTTCACCGCGTTGACGCTAACTCCGGTCGTATCCGCCAGCGCATTTCTGGTTACGTTGACATTCTTCCGAATTTCTTGTATTATCAAGTCTTTGGTGGAAAGGGTTTCTTGGGTAGTTTCTTGGGTAGTTTCTTGGGTAGTTTCTTGGGTAGTTTCTTGGGT
>JAADHT010000130.1 GCA_013151705.1 Kiritimatiellota bacterium
TTTCTCTGCGAAAATCCGTCCGGAGCCATGTCGTGTTCCGTGATGCCGGCGTAATCAAGCAACGTTGGCACAATGTCGGTGAACGATATCAACGCGTCTGTTCCGCCACCGCCGCCACGCGCCTTCGGATACCTCATTATGTACGGCACGTTGACGAAAGACTCCCAAAGAAAGCCTCCCTTGGCGATCATTCCGTGCGCTCCCATGTACTCTCCATGGTCGGTGGTGAATATCACAATGGTGTCATCACTCAGGCCAAGAGATTCGAGTTTGTCGAGCATTTTCCCTATGTTTTTGTCGATTAGCGAGATGGCGCCCCAGTAGGCGCGTGTTATCGCCGTGATGTCCTCGTCATCTCTCAGATAGCGACCGCCGCCGTCATACGCGGCAACTTTGCCCTTCAGAAGTTCGGCGAACTGTCTGGGATAGTTCTCTTTCAATATATCCTCGCCTATGGGGATGTTTTCAGGAATCTCGACTCCATCGTACATCTCGAAGAATTCCCGCGGAGGGAGTATCGGCCAATGCGGATCCGGAAAACTGGCGAAACAGTAAAACGGCGATCCATTGCGTTTGGCTTCGTCGAGAAAATCACAAGTCCGAGCGGCCACGTAGCTGGACGAGTAGGTCTCCTCCGGAATATGGTTGTTGTAGACTCCCTGCCCGCAAGCCACCCCGATCGACTCCAAGTTTTTGTCCATATACGTCTTGGCGGCTTCCGGATGGTTTTCCCTCAACCACTCGCCATAATGTCCCACAAGCGGATTGGAGTGTCCGAGAACCATATCCACTTTTTCGAATCCGGCGTACGGTCCTTTCCAACCAGTCAGCTTGCCGTCGCGCCAGTCGGCTATGGATTCCTCCGTTCCACGGTGTTGCTGGGATTTGAAATGCGGTTTGCCCGTGAAATAGGTGCGATATCCGTTTTTTTGAAGGGTGTCCCCGAGAGTCGTCTCTTCGTCGCGGATGGAGGTGTTGTGAAGAGAGGCTCCATGATGCCTGGCGCACTTTCCGGTTATCATCGTGTTTCTTGAGGGGATACAGATGGGTGACTCGCAATACGCCCGGTCGAAAACCACTCCATCAGCCGCCAGCTTGTCCAGATTCGGCGTTTTGATCAAGTTGTTTCCGTAGCATCCCAGCGTGTCTTTTCTTTGCTGGTCCGTCGTAACGAACAATATGTTGGGTTTCCCCTCTCGATTAGACATAATATGGTCTCCCTAATTAGGCGGGCGGAGACGCTCCGCCCTACTTCCTCGTTTACTCTTCACCGATCACGATTCACTTATCTGTTGCGCCATCCAGAAATTCATCGCGTTCTCTCCTCCCTCGAATTCCGCCATGTGTTCGCGGAACATCTCGCACATCTCCTCCATCTTCTCCGGAAATTCGGAAGAGACGTCGTTTTCGGCGAACGGGTCTATCTCCAAGTCGAACAACTGTTTCTCTCCGTTCGGCCCCACTAAAACGCATCCCCACTTGCCGTCGGTGACGAACGGCGTGTTCATTTTTGGATTCAGTGGAGCGTCGTAGTCGACTTTCGGAGAGCTCACCGCACATTTCCGAAGCTCGTCTTTTTCCCCGGTCAAGGCTGATGCGAAGGAACGCCCTTCGATCGGTTCGGGAGCGTGGAGTTCGACGCCAGCGAGGTCACAGAGGGTCGGCGCAATGTCGATCGGCTGCGCCACCGCTTTCCTTTTCGATCCCGCGTTCAAACCTTTCGCCGCGATTAGAAACGGGACATGGCTTATTTCAGGATAGAGGGGCCAGCGCCTGTCGTCATCGTCGTTGATATTCCCTTTTCCGGCGCATCCATGCTCGCCAATAGCTGTTCCATGGTCGGCGGTGACAACGACAACGGAATCATCCCACAATCCCAAATCATCGATTTTTTGAAGGATTCTGCCTATTCCGCGATCGACCATCTCAGACTCCGCCGCGTAATGCGCCCACAAATTGAGCAGTTCGTTATCCGTGTAGACATCGGACCGCCCATAGTTCGGGTGTATCATCGGTTCCCCATCGTACTCCTCTTGATATCGCCGCACCAGATATTCCGGCGAATCCCAAGGCTCGTGCGGATCGAAGAAATCCACCCAGAGAAAAAACGGGCGGAGTTCGTCGTGTTTCATATCCTCGCTCCGTTTCCCGGCTTCACTGTTTTCCTCCAGCCAACGAACGGTTGTGCTGGCGGTCTTGTAGTTGAACGATTCGTCCTCGTATTGAAAATAGCGGTTCATCCACCGATGAGTGTCGGCCAATGTTTTACCGTTGAAAGAGGGCCTCGTTCGGGTCTTAGTATGATCTTGGACTACTTTTATCTCATCATTCAAATGCAGAAGCGGCTTGTCGCCTTCCTGTCCTCTGTGCTGAAACGCGGCCTGGAATTTACACTGGAAGCCCGAGTTGAATAGATGCGGGCAGTCGCATATCAACTGCGTCGCGTACCCTTGCGCCTCCAGCATGATCGGTAAAGCGTTGGCGCTGGAATCCGCCAACGCCTGCCAGCCATAGCGGGGCCATCCCAAACGTCCGGTTATCACGTCGGTTCGATGGGGTATCGTGGGAAATGAACCTGTATAAAAATTCAGCATCTCAACCGCGTTGTTCTCCGCGAACGCATCCAAACATGGCGTGCGCACGGGCCTTTTGGCGCGGTCGAACAAATTGTCGAACCGAAACGTGTCAGTGATTATCAAAATTATGTTCAATTTCTCGCTCATGTTCAATTCCTCCTTTAATTTATGGACTAAATGTGCCGTATGGGCCAAATGGGAATAAAAAATCCAATATATCCCATAACACGCGACACCGCGAATCGCACTCGTCTCCGACTCCCGTCGTCACCGGTTCAATTTTTCATCACTCCGGCAGCTGGAACTCGTCATTGGTATCTTTGATCCATCTAGCCAGTTCTCTATTCAGTTTTCCGCGAATATCGCGGAATGCGGCGTTATGCGCTAGATTCGCGAGTTCGTATGGATCCTCGTTGAGATTGAACAATAACCAGTGGTTGTTTTCGAACGCGACGTATTTCCATCCGTCGCGGGTGACGACGCCGCGCCATGCGGCGTCGACCATCGGCGCGTTGTAGTACGGCCCGCCGCCTTTCGCATGCATCGCCCAGTAATCAAAACCTTTCTGCGGATGATGTGAATCGCCCAGATGCCATTTGCCGCTTATTCCGCATTTGTATCCCGCTCCGTTCAAAACATCCGTGTATCCTGGCATGCCGCTCAGGTACTCTATCAATTCACCGTCGCGTCGCTTTCCCGCGTTCAAAGTCCGCCCTAGGCGGATAAATTCGATACTTGCACGCAGGACGTGTTAAACGTTCGAGGTTCGAAGTTCAATAATCAAGAAAAGTGAACATCCAACATCAAACATCAAATTAAGAAGAAAGATTAGATGGATGCCGCGAGTCTCGCGGCATGCTCCTTCAGTATCGCGCCGAATTCCAGCACATCCTCGTCTTTTATCGTCAATGGATTCCCACCCAAAGCCAATGCGCCAATAATCTCTCCGTTTTTGCCTAACACCGGTGCGGCGAGTCGTCGAAGCGGAGAATAAAGTTCCTGGTCGTCGTAGCAGAACCCATATTCCAAGAAAAAGCGTTTCCAACGCTGGAAAATCTCCTTCCAATCCACATCGCGCCTGATGGAGTTCTCAACCATCGCCAGCTCGTCGCCTTCGAGCGAATCGTAGACCAACCACCCCCAAGGGCCGCCGGTCACGTCGGGATCAGTGTGGCCTATCTCCTGCATCGGAACGGATCGCTGATGCGTTCTTTTATCGAGACACTGCAACTCGCCGCCGGTCCAGTAAATAAACAAACAGGTGTTGCCTACGGCGCGTCGCAAACTCTCAAGTATTTCCGCAAGAGCGAATTGCAAACGCTTCACTTGAGACAGCGAATGGTTGAATAGGGATATGCGTGGCCCGGGACCATAACGGCCATTCTCCAATTTGACCACATATCCTCTGGCCCGCAGAACGGACAGAAGCCGCGACGTGGTGGCGTTGGATACTTCAGCCGCGTTGGAGAACTCGTTGAATCCAACGCCTGAATCCGGCGCTGTCGCTACCATTTCCAGCATAAGCAATCCATTTTGGAGCGCCGGAGCGATGGATTTCTCAATTTCTTTCATATATAACATCCAGGTTGTATATATGAAAATATATTCGAAAAAATCAAAGTCAAGGCGTATTTTGAAAAAAAATTGAAAAAAAATTGAAAAAAGACTTGACATTATGAACATATGTGCATAATTATCATCGTGTTTTATGTGGAAAATCTGTCGCGGGCACGCTTAAGTGTTCGATTACGCTTGACGTTCAGGATGCGGAGGGTAAAGTCGAGTTGATTTCGTTTAACCGGTTGGCAATCAATTTGATCAAGGAGTACGCGATATTATGGGCAGACCCGAAAAACAGAGGAAGGTTGTTTCACCTCCATCGTTCAGCATGTTCAAACCGGCTGGCATTCGCTCGCAATATCTTGAGGGAATCACATTGACACTTGACGAGTACGAGGCGTTTCGCCTAGCGGATTACGACGGTTTGGATCATGTCGAGGGTGCGGAGCGGATGAACATTTCACGCCCGACTTTCACTCGGCTGATAGCTCGTGCCAGACGCAAAGTGGCGGCTTTAATAGTTGACGGCAACGCATTGGTAATAGAGGGAGGTGCAGTGCATTTCTCGGAAAATCTGATTCGGTGTCTGGATTGCGAGACGCACTTTCCGTCCCCGCTCTCCCGCAGGCGGCACGTATGTCCGGAATGCGGTTCATCCAGAATCGAGGATATCGCCGCGAAGTTCGGACACGGTAGATGTTGCCGCGGAAATCGCGGTAGAAACGAAATGTAATGTAATGGAAAAGTGAATAAGAGGCTACAGGTGGGAAAAAACACCTTGAGTCACCGAGTAATTACATCATTGAGTCAGAAAGTTTTACGCATATATAAGGAGGTGCGTCATGCCTAGAGGAGATGGAACGGGACCAATGGGCGCGGGGCCGATGACCGGAAGGTCTGCCGGCTATTGCGCGGGGTATGCGATGTCTGGATTCACGAATTCAGTCGCCGGTGGGATGGGACTCGGCTTGGGCCGAGGTCGAGGCTTTAGAGGTGGCGGCGGCCGCGGTGGTTTCGGAGGTTTTGGATTCCGAAATCAGCAGTATGCCGCTGGAGCGCCGGGTTGGAACGCGGCGCCTCCTCTTCGGGAGTGGACTTCCGAAGAGGAGGTAGATTATCTCGACACTGAGATAAAAGCGTTGGAGAACGAGCTGAAGTCGACTCGCGAACGTCGCGGAAAAATCTCTAAATCCAACAAGAAATAACTCTCTGTTGCTTGCTGTAAATATTCGCCACTCATCAAGTGACGAATATTTATTTTCACAAGGTCGTTTTTATGAATGAATGCATATTAAATCCTATTGGCGTTATCCATACGCCATTCAAAGAGACGTCAGGTATTCCAATACAGCCGCCCGGTGCGACTGGAACAGGCGGACGAATCGAAGTTTTCGAGGAATTTGCCGATGGATTGAAGGATTTGGAGGGGTTCTCGCACATCATATTATTGTTTCTTTTCCACGAGTCGAAAGGGTTCAAACTGCAAGTTAGCCCCTTTTTGGAGAATGATATCCACGGCGTGTTTGCGGTCAGGGCGCCAAAACGGCCAAATCCGCTTGGATTGTCGATTATTCGTTTACTTAAAGTGGAAGGCAATGTTTTGACGATTGATAATCCGGACATGCTCGATGGCACTCCGCTGTTGGATATCAAACCGTACATCCCGGATTTTGATGCGTATCCTGACGCTGTCGCCGGTTGGCAGGAGAAACACAAAGGAAAAGTGAGGAAACAAAAATCTGATGCGAGATTCGGGTAAATCAATTGGGGTAATTTTCAAAAAGATATTGGATATACCTCATAAATTCCCATTCGCCCCATAAGACCCATAAAAAAGACGTTTAATCGCCTAAAATCAGGAAAAAACAATGAAGGTGGTTGTTACATCACAAGGCGAAACATTGGATGCCCAAGTGGATCCACGATTCGGTCGAGCGAAGAATTTCATCATCCTCGATACGGAAAACGGAGAATTCAAAAGCATTGACAACTCTCAGAATCTCAACGCTGCTCAAGGCGCTGGAATTCAATCAGCTCAAAACGTCGCAAATACGGATACCGAGGCGTTGATCACCGGCAACTGCGGGCCCAAAGCATTTAAAGTGCTGGCGGCGGCGAAAATCAAAGTTTACATTGGCGCTCAGGGAACCGTCTCCGAGGCAGTGGAAAAATTCAAAAACGGAGAGTTGAAAGAGGCGGCGAATGCAAACGTCGAGGGACATTGGTAGAAGCGATGAATCGGATACGGTGGAAGAGTGAAGTTGAGAGTTGAGAGTTGAAGAAAAAGGAAAATCTTCGATTTTGAGTTTTCAGGCGAAATTACCGCGTCATTGAGTCAGCGCGTCAAAAAAACAATTTCAATACAGGAGGCATTATGAAGATAGCGATACCAACAGCAGAAGGAAAACTCGCGATGCATTTCGGACATTGCGAGAAATTCGTGATTATTGAAGTGGAAGACGGTAAAATCGTTACAACGATTGAAGCAACTCCGCCGCCACACGAGCCGGGGGTGCTGCCGAAATGGCTGCACGAGGAGCAAAACGTCAACGCGATAATCGCGGGCGGAATGGGACAGCGAGCGCAACAGTTGTTCGCCGCGAATGAGATAGAGGTGCTTGTCGGCGCTTCAGCACTCGAACCAGAAACATTGGTGAAAGCCTATATCGATGGATCACTAGTCACGGGAGACAACATTTGCGATCATTAAGGGAATTTCTGGAGTTCTAAAGTGCTGAAGTGCGCCTCTAGTTTTAGCGAAGGTGAAAACTGAGCCATCTCGCCGACCGTGTCCCGCCATAGCTATAAGCGACAGCGGAGATGGCCCCTTCCGAGTGACATCCACAGGCGAAAAAATTGTCTTGGATCCCGCCGGCCTTGTGTCGGTGGTGAATGAAATCGAGGGTTTTATATGGCAACGAAAATAACGATATTGGTCGATAACACCGCTTCTGGCAAGCTTGTTGGCGAACACGGGCTCTCGTCTTTAATAGAAAAAGACGAAACAATGATCTTGTTCGATGCTGGGCAAGGCGAGGCGTTCGCATATAATATCGACGCGTTGGGCGTTGATCTCGCGGAACTCGCGCACATCGTCTTCAGCCACGGGCATTACGACCATACCGGTGGAATCGCGAGACTCGCGGAAACTGCGGAACTCGCGGCCGTCGTCCATATGCATCCTGCCGCTTTAGACGCAAAATTCGCGAGAGAACCGGATGGAACGGCAAAATCCATCGGCATATCGAAATCAAATCGAGAATGGTTGCTTTCCAGAGGTGATGATCTTCATCTTTCAAAGCATCCTGTGGAAATCGCACCCGGAGTTCTCACAACAGGTGAAATTCCCGAGATATTTTCGCAGGAGAGTTGTTCCACTCGTTTTCGCCTTGACAAGGAACTAACCCAAATCGATGATATGGCGGACGATATGTCGCTGTTCATGCGAACCGACGCGGGAACCGTGGTTGTGCTGGGATGTTGCCATCGAGGCTTGGCGAATACGTTGGCGCATATCACGATGATCGCGGAAACCGATGAAATCGCAGCTGTCATTGGTGGAACGCATCTCCGTAACGCCGACCGAGCCAGACTCGATTTCACAGTTGAGACGGTTAAGAAACATCATGTCAAACGTTTTGTCGCGACACATTGCACGGGGATCAAATCCGCGGAATATCTAAAGGAAAAATTGCCGGACGTGTTTACCGCTGGATTCGCGGGAATGACGATGGAGTTTGATTGAAATATTATGGCGCAACATAATAATAAAGTGGAAGATATATGCGAACAGTTCAAACTCAGGTTCCACCCGAGCTACATACCCCATGCGGACGAGCAATCTCTGTTTGAATACGCCTTTTACGAAAAAATTCCGATGATAATCAAGGGGCCCACC
>JAADHT010000067.1 GCA_013151705.1 Kiritimatiellota bacterium
AGGTTCCGTAGACCAACCACCTGGCTTGATTTTATGAGAATTTTAAAATTATTTCCTCCGATCTTGTGTCGAGGGTATTGAAGATTCATTCATCCACAAAGTTGATGACTTTCATTGTTTGCGGGTCAAATTTTTTGTTTTGTAGTCTTTTCCGACGCAACGATCTCTCTCATTTGGCGGTTCATTTGCGGGTGCTCGCTTGATTTCATCCGTCTCGGGAATTAGATTCACCGTGCTTTGAAGTTATACTGGAGAGTGGAAATGTCGAATTACGAGCGAAAATACGACGTGGTCGTTTGCGGGGCGGGTGTCGCTGGAATCGCGGCCGCCGTGAAATGCGTCCGCTCCGGACTGGAAACCTGCCTCGTTGAGAAGACGATCATACCTGGAGGTCTCGCGACCGCCGGGTTGGTGAACATCTTTCTCCCGCTGTGCGACGGCAACGGCAATCAAATCCTGCATGGACTTCCCGAGGAGTTTCTCAAACTAAGTGTCAAATACGGGCCGGAATCCCCGCCGGCCGGATGGGGAGGAACGCCGGGAACGAAACAGGGGCGATATATGACGGCTTTCTCTCCGGCGGCTTTCATCCTTGCGCTGGACGAGTTGCTTGATGAATCCGGCGTGGATGTCTGGTATGACACGCTATTGATTGACGCCCGCCTTTCAGGAAGACGGTTGGAGGCTGTCGAAGTGGTGAATAAAAGCGGGCGCGGGTTGTTGACGGCGAAAGCGTTCATAGACGCCACCGGCGACGCGGATATCGCGAAACTCGCGGGTTGCGAGCTCCGCGAGGGGGTGAATCACATGTCCATATGGGCCATTCAAGCCTCCATGAAAAAAGCGGCGGCGGCCATCGAATACGAGGATCCTTCCTTGTTGTTGGATGTCGTCAGGCTGGGAGCCGACGACAAGGGAGACGGTCATCCTGAAGGCGAAAAAAAATTCAGGGGCGTCAATGGAAGGAATGTCTCGGAATTTGTTGTCGCCTCCAGGAGACTTTTAAGGGAGCGTTACGCTAATTTAGCGGAAAACGCCCTTGGGCGATATTGTGGTGTTTCCGAATTCCCGTTGACCTTCCCGTTGATGCCGCAATTCAGGAAAACGAGGATGATCGTGGGCGAAGAGGATGTCGTCGAGGTCGATTATCCAGCGGCTTACTCCGGTGGCGACTCCATTTTCCCGGATTGGAGAAGCGAAGGTAGGTTGTGGACCGTTCCGGCCGGAGCGCTGCGTCCGCGGGGGGTGGACGCGTTGTTCGCGGCCGGCCGGATCCTCTCCGCCATCGACGACGACGCCTGGGACGCCGCGCGGGTCATTCCCGTCGCGGCCTTCACCGGCGAACGAGCCGCCGACCTCGCTCGTTCAAGTTAGACCCTATTCGAACAGGGTCAAATTCGAAAAGGTTTATCCGCCTATGGAGCGAGTCTAAAATTCGAATTTCGAAATCAGACGTTTCGCGCGTCCGCCAAACTCATATCCGTGTCGGGAGCGGGCGTGAACGCCTCGATGTAGTCCAGATCCGTTCCGGCGACGGCCTTGGCGATTAGTTTATTGTTGTCGTCCAAATGTGTTCCGATTAGTTTTCCATGCTTGCGCATTATTTCAGCGGCTTCGTTGTAGTGCTGGACTTGGTATTTCTCAAACGTCTCCACTCCGATCACGCTGGGCACGACATGAACTTTATCTCCATTCAAAACGGCTTCAACTCTTTGTCTGGGCGTCATGTTCTTTCTCCTTATCGGGTGTGTCGTCAGTAATGAGGCTTCGCCTCTCAGCCTTTCCGCCGTCTTGCGGGCATGTTGGTTTCGCTAATATAGAAACCCGAAAACATACAAGGGAATCTCATATTTTCCACCGTAAAGAATATCGTCTTTCACAAGAAAGGCGTTGTCAAGTTCGCACTTAATTTGTTTCAGTGTTTTATTTTTCCCGCCTATTTCAAATATGGTTCCACCCACATTGAAATCTCCTTTTTTGCTATAGTGAATCCTCAATCCGGCGTTTTTCACCATTTTGATGAAAAATATTTCCCTAAGCGTGCCGGTTTCAGCGCCGAATCCCACATCCTCCGCTATCGAGAAATACAAATCAGGATTGTCAAGATATATTTTTCCCGTTTTTTTCAGTAAATTGCTTCCGGGCTTATTTTCCGAAATCAACTCCACAAGTCCAGTCTCAGCTAGAATATTCAAATAGTTCGTTACTGTTTTATTATCCAGTCCGATTTTTCCAGCGATGTTGTTCCTGTTCAATTTACCAGGAGGAATTGTCGCCAAATATGCCAAAATCCTTTTGAAGTTGGATAAATTCTCTGTTTTCAATTTGTAGAAATTGGAGATGTCCTCATAAATGGTTTTCTCTATGATTCTCTGGATTTTTTGATTGTAGAAGTCGATTCCCTCGAAAGAAAATGGATAATATCCTTTCCCAAGATAGTCTTTGAAATAGCCTTTTAGTTTTTTAACTGACGCTATTTTCCGCTCTATGTCGCTTCGGTCGTTGATGATTTGATCTATTGTGATTGACGGTAAATCCACGATGTCGTTAAACAGAAGATATTCACGAAAAGACATCCCCGCTATGTGAAACAAAGTTCCCCTTCGCGATAAATCGTAAATTCCTTTGACAAGATCAATACTGGAACTTCCGGAAAAAACAATTTTTATATCAGGATAAGAATCATAAAGGTTCTTTAATTCCTGATTCCAATTATCATACTTATGGATTTCATCAAGAAAAAAATACCTTATTCCATAATCATCATAAAGTTCGTTCACGAAATCCAATAATGTGTTGCGAGAAAAGTACAGGTTGTCAAGCGACGCGTATATGCAACTTCCCTGATCTTCCACCACCTCGTTTATGTATTGCAGCAAAATCGTCGTTTTTCCCGTTCCACGCGGTCCGATTAAACCAGTCAAGCGATCGTCGGTGTTGAATTCATTGAAGATATAGCGGTGGTGTCTATATCTCATCGCATCCAAAAGTCTCCTGGAGGTTGCTGCTATATGCTCAATCATTGGATTATACTCCTTTTATTTAAAGGAAAAACAGGAGTGTACTCCAATTATTTCGCTTTACAAGTGCTATTTCAATAAAAGTGGGTGATTTGCGCAGTCGGGGAGGAGGCTTCGCCTCTCAGCATAAATGCTGTACTCCAAAAGTTTCCCGCATTGGCGAACGCATGCGACCACTCCGCACTTTGGAGTACAGGCTTCAGCCTGCTCTTTTTCAATTTATTATTTAGTTTGCAAATGCTCGCTTTGCCGGTGTGTCGGGTTTGAAATGAAACTGGAGAGAGACATTTTTTCGTTTCGAATGGTAAGTTTTATGGCATAAAACTTATATAAAAGTGGTTGTCGAAAAAGGAACCGTAACGGTTTCGGAGCCAGTCGTTCAAAAAATCTGATCCGATTCGTTCAAGGCGGGACTTTTGCGGGAAAGCGGCATAACATTATGCCGTTTTCCCTTTTTTTGTCTTGATCCCGTTTCCTCAAACGTTTGCGATTTTCAAAAAAAGGATTATGTTATAGTCCGCTTTGAAGAAAACCCCGTTCAACAGGAGACGGCGATGAGGATAGGCTTTATAGAAGACACAAATTTGAGAGGTGGCACGCAAATATGGGTGAGCGAGGCGGCACGCAAATTTATTGAAGCGGGAGAGGAAATCGTGATTCTGGCGCCGACGGATAGTTTCGTGGCGAATGAATGCGAAGCCGCTGGCGCGAAGGTGTTCGGTTACGATTGGGACGACATATCACTCAACCCCGATGAATACAAGCGGGTTTGGACGGACGCGTTGGCGGTCATGGATGTCGCCGTCTGCACGGTACATCCTCCCAGGAACGGGTTCCATTGTTCGGTTTTCGCGGGCGAGTGTTTGAAATCCGGAAATCTCGAGACGATTCTCATTCCGAAAACCGGAACGATAGTTCCGGAATACAAACGCGAATACTACATTCCGAACGACTCGATCAACGTCCAGGTAGTATGCATCACAAACTTCACAAAACGCTATCTCATCGATGAATACGCGATTCCCGAAGAGAAGGTGACGCTGATCTACCAAGGCACGGAAGTCGATCGGTTCACCTCCACGGAGGAGACCGTGAGAGAAGCTTACAAGCGCTATAAACTTCCGGACGACGCTGCTCCCGTCCTTGGTTCGGTTGGTTCCTTCGAGGAGCGCAAAGGCCAGACCGTGCTTCTCGAGACGGCCGCGAAACTCGCGGCGGGTCCTTTGCCCGATGTTCACGCCATGCTGGTGGGAGAGGGGCCCGACGAGGCGATGCTGAAGAGTTTCGTGGTCGATATGAACCTCGAAAAGCATGTCTCTTTCTTCAGCTTCACTCGCCAGCCCAACTTCATTTTTGACAGAATCGACATTCTGACCTTGCCGAGTCTTTATAAGGAGGGGTTGCCAAATGTCCTCCTGGAGGCTATGTCCATGGGGCTTCCGGTCGTCTCTTCGCGCATGGCGGGCGTGCCGGAGATAGTCTTCGACGGAGAAACGGGCTATATGACCGAGCCGGGAAAAGTGGGCGAGTTGGCGGACGTCATCGTCAAGTTATGGTCTGACCAGGATGCCTACAAGCGGATGGGACGGAAGGCGCGAGAACTGATGGAGACCAAGTTTGACAAGAAAATCCAATTCGGAAAATTCCTCGAATTCTTCCGTTCTTTGAAAGGAGCCGGGCTATGAATGATACTCGTTGGAAATTTCGCATGTCCGCCGGACTCCTCGTCGCGCTTCTCGGTTTCGCCGGGTGCAAAACAGTCAACGTCAACGAGGCGTTGCAGGTGCCGGAGGGAACGAAACTCTACACCTCCTACAATATATGGAAACCCGGAAGATGGAAAATCTCCTCTATAAACTACCAACGCGGGAAATTGATTCCTTTCGGCACTGAAGTCGCAATTGTTGACGCTACTGAAAGATTATTGACGCTTAAGGTCGCGCATACTGGAATGATATTTAAAATAAGGTATCATGAGGAATACGGCCTCCAGCCAATGTCGGAATACGTCAAACAGCTACTAACGACCAAAGGCCGACAGGAGCTGGCGAAAGGAATCAAACCGGAAACACTCTCCTCAATTCTTGACGGCAAAGTGGTGAAGGGAATGAACAAACGAGAGGTCGAACTCACTTGCGGGCCTCCTTCTCCGCACCGCACGCCCTCCAAAGATCAAACGACATGGATCTACTGGCGGTCAAGGTGGAACACATTCCGCGTCATCTTCAAAAACAACAAAGTCATTGAGATTTTATGAGAATCGCCCATGTCTCCGACATCCATACGGCTTCTCCTCCGACTTCGGTGTCCGCGTTTTTCGACAAACGGCTCTTGGGGACTTTGAACCACGCTTTGAGACGGAGATTCATCCACGACCAGTCCCTCCTGCCGTATTTGACTGGTTTCGTTCTCGGTATGAAGCCGGATGTGGTTGTAGTGACGGGAGATATAACCTCGACGGGACAGCCCGCGGAATTCGCAGCCGCTTTGAAGGCGTTAAGACCGATCATCGACGACAAAAGCGTCGAAACGATCTATGTTCCCGGCAACCACGACGCGTATGTGAGGGACAAGCGTTGCGCCGCGAGTCTCGCGGAAACCTTCTCGATTCTAAACACCGGCGCTCCCGAATTGGACTTTCTTCCGTTCGTGAAAACAATCAGAGGGATCGATTTCATTCTTGTCAACGAGGCTTTTCCCACAAATATTTTCCTCTCAAGCGGAAAAATAACCAATGAGACAACTGATGCCGTCGAAGAGATATGCTCCGCTGAAAAAAAGAGTCCCAGAGTCATCGTCGGCCATTTCCCATTGAGACAACAACTCTCCCGCCGCCATTGCCTGGTAAACAAATCACCGCTTTTGAAATTGCTCGATAATGGTGTAATAGACTTGTCGCTCTGCGGTCATACCCACAACCCCAAACTAGACCTGGATGACAAGGGACGCGGAGAGGCCACGGCGGGTTCATTCACGAAAACGCGGGATGTCAACATGATCGACTATCTACCCGAAACGGACCGCTTTACGGTCGAATCTAAGAGATATTGATTTGTTGGCTTGCCACGCCGTAGACGCGAAGGCGGGCGTCAGTTAGTGGCGAACAGTAACGAAAAATTTGTTTTTTCGGATTTGTTTCGGATTTCAAAATTAAGATTTCGAATTTAAAAAAAGTGTCATTCCCTATTTCCGCTACAAATTCAACGTTTGAGATTGAAGAGACGCATCGGGTAAGGAGTCCTGAATCAGCGGTGTTCGAGCAATAACCATTCGTTGTCGCTCGCGGATTGAGAAAGGAAAGATAATGCGAAACAGGCGGACGAAATCATCAGAGTCTCGTATGGAGACCCGGCTTTTCGCTCCGAATTCTCCTATGCTGAAATTCGAGCGGAGGCTTTGGAGCGCCGGGATCGAATTCGTGGCTGGGATCGACGAGGCCGGGCGCGGCCCTCTCGCCGGTCCAGTCGTCGTGGCCGCCGTCGTCTTCACCAACCGCGGTCTGATACCCGTAGTCAACGATTCGAAGCAACTGACCGCCGCCAAGAGGGAAACCCTGGTCGAGGCTATCAAATCAGCTCCTGGCGTTTGGACCGCGGTCGTGGAGATATCTCCCGAGGAGATAGACGAGCTGAACATTCTCCGCGCCACTCACAGGGGGATGCGCGCCGCCGCCGCGGGCGTAGCATCCGCGGAATTCGCGTTGATAGACGGTCTGCCAGTCCCTGATTTTCCTGTCCCTTGCGAATCGATCGTGAAAGGGGACGCTAAATCCGCGAGTATCGCGGCGGCCAGCATATTGGCGAAAACGAGAAGGGATGAGATAATGCGGGAATTTCACGAAATCTATCCGGAATACGGATTCGACCACAATAGCGGGTACGGCACCGCCGAGCATCTGGCGGCGTTGCGCGAATATGGAGCTACGCCAATTCACAGACGATCGTTCTCGCCGGTGCGCGACGTTATCGATCCGCCACCCGAACAGTTGGAACTTCAATTCTAACACAAATTCGCAAATTTGTATTATATTTCACATTGCTGGCTTCTAGGCGTGGATGATATCGAGTATGTCGTCCGATTCGTATTTAACCGTCAGGGAATCCACCCTGGTCGCCAAAGGATTGCTCATCATCATATGACGCTTGAGCCTACATCCGTTTTCATTCGATTTAATATTTCCGGCAAAAAATGTGAAGGAAACAATCTAATTCGTGGTCGCCAATTCGAAGGTGGCGTCCGTCGCCATGGCCACGGCCGCGGTTATGGGCTTCTCCAATTCCGCGAAAACGCCTTTTCCCATAACGTAGGCGCAGGCTTCGAAAGCGGTCGAGGCATCGAACGAATCGTCGAAATAATGCTTCGAGGGAGTGTTGTGCTCGTAGGTCGCGACGTAGTAAGCCATTCCGGGAGTCAACGCGAACTCCGCGACATGGAGAGCGTCCCTCCTGACTATGGCCAGGTAGGCTGATGACGTCATGCGATTGACGACGGCCGATATCCTCGGCGTGTCGTAATCGTCCTTCTCGTAGTCCATCGCCAGCATGCTGATGGCGAGCGCGTCGCGCGGATTCATGCCCGAGGCGATCTTCTCGGTTACTGGATCGGTTTGCGAGCCGTTGGTGGCTATCGCGAAATCTCCGGTCAGTCTGAGGCAATTATAGGCGATGTAGGGATTTTTCGACAAGTCCGACTCGAATCCCGCTTTTGGAACAATCGATATCTTTGCGTCGGAAATTGCCGCTTCGCGATTGGGAAACGATCTGGAGGAGACTCGATACATCGCCGCGACTTTTCCGGATTTGGTCATTCCGACCGACACTATTCGTCCCACATACATAACACACCTCCTATACGAAAAAAAGCGGGACGAGAGCGAGCGAACGCACCCTTTCCCGCTGAAATGAGATCAAACAATCGTAATAGCGAAGTTATAGTTATTTTCCGCTCATCACGCCATGCAATTTAAAGTGTCGGGTGAGGGCGAATTTCTCCGAGCCTGTGGCCGACCATATTTTCAGTGACGAAAACAGGCACGAACGTTTTTCCGTTATGCACGTTGAACGTGTGTCCGACGAAATCAGGCATTATCATGGATCTTCGCGACCAAGTGTTGATCGGACGTTTCATTCTGTTCTTGTTCATCGCCTCGACCTTCTTCATCAGGTGCTCGTCGACGAATGGACCTTTTTTAAGGGATCTGGACATTATTTTTTCCTCCGTTCTACGATGAATTTGTTTGAAGGCTTGTTGCGGTTGCGCGTTCTTTTGCCCTTGGAGAGCTGGCCCCACGGGCCCACGGGGATTGCGGATGACCGCCGCCGCTTGTTTTACCCTCACCTCCACCCATCGGGTGGTCGACCGGGTTCATGGCCACGCCACGGACATGCGGACGTCTGCCCATATAGCGTTTCTTGCCGGCTTTGCCTATTTTCACGTTCATATGCTCAAGATTGCCGACTTGGCCTATAGTCGCCTTGCAGTCTATGTGCAGCAATCTTATCTCGCCGCTGGGAAGTTTCACTTGAGCGTATCGTCCCTCTTTTGAACGCAATTGCGCTACCTGCCCCGCGGATCTCGCGAGTTGCCCGCCGCTGCCGGGGCGCATTTCGATATTATGTATGTCGAAGCTGACCGGAATATCACGAAGTTTCATAGCGTTGCCGACCTTCGGCTCGGCCTTCGACCCGCTCATCACCTTGTCGCCTACTTTGAGTTTGGTGGGAGCCAAAATATAGCTCTTGACCCCATCGGTGTAGCAAATGAGCGCGATATTCGCGGAACGGTTGGGATCGTACTCGATGGATTTCACCGTCGCGGCAATTCCTTCCTTCGTTCTGTCGAAATCAATCCTGCGGTATCTGCGTTTGACACCGCCGCCGCGGAAACGCGTCGTGATGCGACCATAGTTGTTTCTGCCGCCGGTTGATTTTTTTCCCTTTGTAAGGGTCTTCTCAGGGGATGTTTTGGTTATTTCGGCGAAATCCGAAACCGACATTCCCCTCGTTCCCGGTGTGTTGGGTTTGTATTTTTTCACAGGCATTTTTCATCTCCGATTTATTTTTGTGCGTTTGATCGTTGTCAAACTATGCTGATGCTACCCTCGGACAATGTGACGACAGCCTTCTTCCAAGCCGGCCGTCTTCCCATTTTCGCCGTTTTGCCGACGCGTTTTCTTTTGCCGACGCGGTTCATAACATTCACCGACGAGACCTTGACGCCATCGTAAATTGCCTCGACGGCCTTTTTGATGTCTATTTTGTTGGTGCCGACAGCTACTTTGAACGTGTACTTTCCCTCTTCCGCCAAGTCCATGCTCCGTTCCGTTATAAGTATTGTTTCAACAACAGAATAAGGATTTTTCATTATTTCAACCTCCCGACGAACCGATCCATCGCTTCCTTCGTGAAAAGAACGTTCGTATGATGCAATAGTTGATAAACATTTACCGAAGCGGCTTTGATCAACATAACCGAAGCGACGTTTCCGGAAGCCTTGAGAAGATTCTCGTCGTAATCGTCCACCACGACGAGCGTTTTTCCCTCGACTCCCAGCTTTTTCAAAATCGAAATAAAAGTCTTCGTTTTGTGATCATCCAATTTCAGCTGGTCGAGAATCCTCACCGAATTCTGCTCGAGCCTTTCCGAGAAAGCGCGTTTCAAAGCCAAAGTCCTGACTTTTTTATTGACATGCTTTCCGTACGAACGGGGTTTCGGTCCGAACGCGACACCGCCGCCAGTCCAGATCGGGCTGCTTTTCGCGCCGGCTCTGGCGCGGCCAAGCCCTTTTTGTCTGAACGGCTTCGCTTTGCCGCCTCTCACCTCGGCCTTGGTTTTCGTCGACGCCGTGCCAGCTCTGTTGCCAGCCAGAAAAGCCACGACGACATCATGCACCGCCTGCGCGCCCTTCTCCAATTCCATGCATTCCGGGGGAATGGCGTACTCACCCTTTTCCTCTCCGGCGCAATCCGTTATTTTCAATTTTTTAGACATTGTTGTTCACCTAATAGAACTTGTTTGAGTTTCAAGGTAGCCGCGCCTACTTTTTTTTGGCCGCGTTAATACTTACGAAACCGCCTTTGGGCCCCGGCACGGCGCCTTTGACGCATATTATGTCGTCTTCGACCGAAACCTTAACCACCAACAGGTTTTGAATCGTGCGCTTGACGTTTCCCATCTGACCAGGCATTTTCTTGCCTTTGTAGACTCTCGCCGGGAATTCGCACTGCCCGATGGATCCCGGCTTCCGTTTCCAGCCTCCGCCGTGGCTGTATCTGCCTCCGCGGAAATTGTATCTTTTCACAACGCCTTGGAAACCGCGTCCCTTCATCGTGCCGGAAATATCGACGAAATCGCCTGCCGAGAAAGCTGATGCGTCAATCTTGGCGCCAGGCGCCATTTCGCAATCAGCGTTCAATCTGAACTCTTTAATCTTTTGCGGAAGATTATCCTCAAGACCAGCCTGCTTGCAATGTCCCTTGACCGCTTTGGACACGTTCTTTGCCTTGCGCTCTCCAAAACCAAGCTGAACGGCCGAATAACCATGTTTTTCAACGGTCTTCTTTTCAAGCACCACGCATGGGCCAGCCTGAATCACCGTAACCGGCGTCACCCGACCCTTCTCGTCGAAAATCTGGGACATGCCCAGCTTTTTCCCGATCAATGTCTTTTCCATATCTTTCTCCCGAGCGCTTACCTGTTCGCTTACGGAACCGATCCCATCGATGGCATTGGCGCTCAACTTCCGCGGTTGTCCGCGGGTTTCTCCGACCTTTCCGCAAGGCCATATTTCTTAATGCGTCCCATCCGAACAGGGACACCACGAATGGCTTTTCAAAGCGAAGTTTTAAGTTATACGCAGTACTAGCTATACAACAACTTCTTTATTCAATCGGCAACCGTGACCGAACCACACAAAAAATCGAGGTGAAAGTTTCAACCGATTTTAATTGTTATGAAAACTCCGGCCGGCAGGTTGAGCTTTTTCAATTCATCGACAGTCTTCGCCGTCGGATTGAGAATGTCGAGCAGACGCTTGTGCGTTCTGGTCTCGAACTGATCCATGGATTTCTTGTTCACGTGAGGGGAACGGTTGACCGTCACTCGCTCAATCCGCGTGGGAAGGGGAATGGGACCGGCGACTTGAGCTCCCGTGCCTCTCACGGTCTTGGCGATCTCCTCAACCGACTTGTCCAGGATTCTGTGATCGAACGCCTGAAGACGAATTCTGATGCTTTGCCTTTCTTGTGTTGCTGGGCTCATAATTTATCCTTTTCTAGTATTTCTTTCTGAATGGAAACGGGAACTTTCGCGAAATGGGAAGGCTCCATCGAAAACGACGCCCGCCCTTTGGTCAAAGACCTCAGCGCGGTGGCGTAGCCGAAGAGTTCCGACAAAGGGGTTTGAGCGAGCACTCTGGCGTCTTTTTCCTGAGCGTCCACTTCCTTGATCAACCCTCTTCTGCTAGTTATATCTCCTATCACGTCTCCCATGTTCTCATCCGGCGTCGTGACTTCGACGTCCATAATCGGCTCGAGCAAATGCAATCCGATTTTCCTGGCAGCCTCCTTGAAGGCCATCGAAGCCGCTATTTTAAACGCCATCTCAGACGAGTCGACGGCATGATACGAACCGTCCTGTATAGTGATATGCAAATCTATCACCGGAAATCCGGCGATGACACCGGTTTGAGCGGCTTCCCTCAAACCGTTCTCAACTGATTTGATGTACTCTTTCGGAATGCGCCCTCCGACAACCTTGTCCTCCACCGTCACTCCGTGCCCTAGCGATTTCGGCTCCATATCAATGATCACATGTCCGTATTGCCCTCGGCCACCGCTTTGCCTGACGAATTTGGTGTCGGCGGAAGTGGGGCCCTTGATGGCTTCTCTGTAAGCCACTTCAGGCTGCCCTGTGTTCGCTCCAACCTTGAACTCCCTTATCAATCGGTCGGCTATTATCTCCAAGTGGAGCTCGCCCATACCTGAAATTATTGTCTGCCCCGTCTCCAAATCGGTTCGCACCGTGAATGTGGGATCCTCTTCGGAGAGAGTTCCCAAAGCATTGAAAAGCTTGTCCCTGTCTCCGGACGTTTTAGGTTCCACGGCTATCGATATCACCGGATCCGGAAAAGACATCGTCTCCAGTATTATTTGATCGTTTTGCGTGCATATCGTGTCGCCGGTGGTTATGTTCTTCAAACCGACGGCCGCCGCTATGTCTCCGCTGTACACGGCGTCGCGCTCCTCTCTGGAGTTGGCGTGCATCTGAAGAAGACGCCCCAGCCTCTCGCGTTTGCGCGTTCTAGGGTTGTACACGGTCATGCCGCGTGAGGCGGTTCCCGAATAAACCCTGAAAAAAGTGAGTTTACCTACATAGGGATCGCTCATTATTTTGAAGGCCAACGCGGAAAACGGCTGCATATCCCCCACATGCCTCTCCATCTCCTTCTCGGTTTTGGGATCTATTCCCTTGACGCTCCAAATATCAAACGGAGACGGCATATATTCCACCACGGCGTCCAACAAAGGCTGAACCCCTTTATTCTTGAACGCCGTGCCGCACAGCACCGGAGTCATCGTGCCGGCCACAACCGTTCTGCGTATCGCCTGCTTTATCAGCTCTTCGGAGGGAGTCTCGTCCATGAGGAAAAGCTCCATTATCTCATCGTCGACCTCGGCAAGACATTCGATGAGAAACCGTCTAGCCATCTCGACCTCGTCCTTCATTTCCGCCGGCAGCTCCTCGACCCTTGTTTTAGCGCCCAACTCGTCTCCATCGAAATAAACAGCCTTTCTGTCGATGATGTCGATGACACCCGCGAACTCGTCTTCAGAACCTATGGGTATTTGTATCGGAACGGCCGTAGCGCCCAATTTCGTGCGCAAATCCAGCACGACCTTGTCGAAATCGGCGCCCACTCTGTCCATCTTGTTGATGAACGCGATCGTCGGAACCTTGTATTTCTTCGCCTGCCGCCACACGGTCTCGGACTGGGGCTGCACGCCGCCAACCGCGCAGAACACGGCCACCGCTCCGTCCAACACCCGCAACGAACGTTCGACTTCCGCCGTGAAATCCACATGGCCTGGCGTGTCGATGATGTTGATTCTGTGCTCTTTCCAAAAACATGTCGTGGCGGCGGAAGTTATCGTTATCCCCCTCTCCTGTTCCTGAACCATCCAATCCATTGTGGCGGTGCCCTCGTGCACCTCGCCAATCTTGTAGTTCACGCCGGTGTAGTACAAGATACGCTCGGTCGTCGTGGTCTTGCCGGCGTCGATATGCGCCATTATTCCGATGTTTCTGACATCGGCCAAACGCACGCTTCTGCCGTCGGATTCTTTGAAATCCTTATTTTCAACTACGCGATTCATTTCTCTTCTTTCCAGTTAAATGCGATGCGCCCGCAACGGAGCGGCCGACACGTTTCTCATCCAATCCTTCGACAATGGTTCGCCGCGTCGACCTCGCTTAAGCGTATGAGAGCAAGCGACTACCATCTATAATGCGCGAAAGCCTTGTTGGCCTGCGCCATTTTGTGCGTGTCCTCTTTCTTTTTGACCGCGGATCCGGTGTTGTCGAACGCGTCGAGTAATTCCGTCGCGAGAGCCGCCTGCATCGGCTGCCCTTTTTTCGTCTTCGCGAATCCGGTGATCCAACGCAACGCCAACGCGACTTGACGTCCGGCGTCAACCTCAACCGGCACCTGATAGGTCGCTCCACCAACCCGGCGGCTTTTAACCTCCAAACGGGGTTTCACGTTCTCGAGAGCTTGAAGAAAAACCTCCAAAGGCTCCAGATCCTTTTTCTTGTTCTGAATCACGTCGAACGCGCCGTAGACTATTTTCTGGGCCGTCGACTTCTTGCCCTTACCCATAATCGTGTTGATCAGGCGCGCGACCAACTCACTGCTGTACTTGACATCGGGAGTGAGCTGCCTCTTCACCGCTTTACGTCTTC
>JAADHT010000196.1 GCA_013151705.1 Kiritimatiellota bacterium
CGTTGATCCTATTCAATGTCGCGAAATAGTGAATCACCCAATCCGCCCCCCCTTCTTAAAGTCGCACCACATTATAAGCAGGCGCCATCCTGGTGGCACCTCAACGAAATCCCCGACGACACCTCCTCGGAAAAGGCTGAATTTGGCGAGTTTGACTTATCTTCTACACTTTCAAAAACAACATTGTTGATTATCAACGAGTTAAGTGCGCCAGGAATTTTGTTGGCACAACAAATCGAAGATTTTCAAATCCAGATCACTCAACAAATCTGACTGTCGGAGGGATTGCGGCGCCGGCGGCTTGGAACACTTTGCCGGCGCATCCTTTCAGCTCGCTTCTGAAAATGATTCTCTTTCCTGAAATTTCCGCCGTCACTTCCTCGACCGCCGCAATATCATGCAGTATCTCATACCATTCCAGGTCAAATCCACGTTTTTCCAAACGACGTTCAAGTTCCCTGCGCAGAAGAATTGCCAGAAAACTGCAGAAAACGTGACCGCGGATGGTCTCGTCCACCTTGTGGTAGATCGGCCTGGTGTCAAGTCCCGATTTCATCGTCCTGAATATATTCTCGACCATCCACAGAAGTTTGTACTGCGCGGCCACCTCCCCGCTGGATAGATCCTCCCTGTCCGTGGTCAACACCCATTTCCCGTCGAAGCGCGCCTCCTCCCTGATCTTATCCTCGTTGATTGAGAAACGCCGCGCCCCGGAGGTCTTCACGTATTTGCGGAAGCCTTTGTTTCCGACGAGGGATTTATCGCCCTGTTTGAGTTTGTTCCTCAAAGCCTCCACTATCGCGTTCCTGTCATGGGCGTCCTTTCGCGCTTGCGCCTCGTTCAGGCAAATGACATAACGCCTTCCCTCGACCACGGCCTCCTTGACTTTCAGAGGCGACTTTCTCCCGCCGGCCGCTTCAACCTCATGATAGCGTCCGGCTTTCGAGAGCACCTCTTCTCCCACGAGTTTCACGTTCCGCATTCGAACTCCGAGAATATAGGAGAAGGAGCTTTCCTCCGATTCGAGGAACTCCGTCATTTTTTTACTTATCATGCCCCGGTCGGCTACGATGCATACCTCCTTTATGCCGAAGCAACGTTGAAAACGCCTCACAACCTCCGAAATGGTGGTGACGTCGGTGACGTTGCCGGGCCACATCTCGCAACACAAGGGAACGCCGTCGTCGTCGAGCACCACGCCGACAACCATTTGTTTTCGATCCGGCCTGTGGTCTTTGCTGTTGCCGTATTGTCCTATCGTTTCTCCGCCCTCCCCCTCGAAATAGATGCTCGTGGTGTCGAAGAAGACCAAATCGACCTCCGTGAACAAATCGCGTCGCCGGTCGAAAAGAAGCTCCTCTATTTCATCTTTATTGCAACGCGGAGCGAATTTCACGCGGTGTTCCTGATTAGGACACGCCTCCCCCAGAAACCCCATGGCCCTGTAGAGATGGTGCAGATCAAGCTCCTCGGTTCCAGGTAGATGAAAATTCCCGCTCCATACGAGAGACGCTCGATCGCTTCCGGATTCGAAAAGCCGATGGATCACCGTATGGTAAACCGCTCGCTCAACGTCGAATTTGTATCTGCGTTCGCCGACGCAACGCCGAATGACAGCGTCTATCCCAAGTTCCCTCCATAGTCGTCCGAAAACGGCGTCGGGGCCTATGCGGGAGCATCTGACCGCTTTGCTTTTTCCGGCTTTGTGCGCGGAGAGCATGGCGAGCTTCTCACTGAATCTGGCGCCTGATTCGAGAAGAGAGTCCAGCTTTCCGGTATGACGCAACTCTTGAAGGTTGCCGAGGGTAAGCAACACTTTCTGTCGAACTTTGCCGGAACCATCGCGGTATCCCTCGACAATCTGCAGATATTCGTATTTGCCGGTCTTCTTTTTTCTGAAATACATCAATACCTCCATGTTGACATAACACATTGGAGATATATCTGATGTTTTTCAACATCAAAATTTAAATTATCCGCAAATTTGTTGGCACAACATTTCGATTTTTTTCGAGATGCCAGCCTCAAAATATTCAAAAAAACGCTTCAAACTGTAGAAGACGAGTCAGGCATTTGTCCAGTCCATCCGTTTTCTCTTCAGCGAACGAGAGAGCTTTCATCGCGGACGGGATGTCCTTGTCATGCGGGCGTATCGCCTGCCAGTGGGCGAGTATGAGAAAGCATTCGGCTTTGGGATTGCGGTATTTCAGAGGATCGTCGAAATCGTAGGAAAAGTTCGATATGACTGAGAAATCGGAATACGGCGCGAGAATGGCGTTCAATTCGGATGCGACTCCGTCTGAAGCGTCGATGGAGTTTCTTTGCCCGCCCGCGTATCGACGAAGCAGTTCTCCCGCGAGAATCGCGGCCGCCAGGTGTCCCGCCGCGGCGTCGCCGGATTTTCTCCTTCCCCGCAAATGAATCAGGAGGCGAGAATAGCGGACTATTTCACCTCACGTCGTGGAAATAGCAGTTCAAATTGCCTTGTCAAGTGAGTTTTTCACAAATTTTCCAGAAATGAAACGCGCGACGTAATACACTTTGGCCCGGGAGAAGTTTCAATTGCCGAATAAAAACCGCATAAATCAACTTTTTTCGAACCAATGAGTCGTGCGGTTGGCGAAGGAGACCAGCGCGAGCATGACCGGCACCTCGACCAGCACGCCGACTATCGTCGCGAGCGCGACCGGAGACGACACGCCGAACACCGCTATGGCGACGGCGACCGCTAGTTCGAAAAAGTTTGAAGCGCCGATCATTCCGGCCGGCGCGGCGACATTGTGCGGCAATTTGAGGAGTTTGGCCGCGATATACGCGATAAAGAAGATAAAAACGGTTTGAATTACAAGTGGAATCCCGATTAGCGCGATATGCAGTGGATTCGCTGTTATCGTCTCTCCCTGAAACGAGAAAATGATGATCAACGTCAAAAGCAGTCCGCCTATCGTGACATCATTGAATTTCGGAATGAATTGTTTTTCGAAGTAATCAATTCCTTTCTTTTTGGTGACTAGAATCCGAGTGGACACGCCTCCGGCAAGCGGAATCACCACAAACAACACAACGGATAAAATCAAAGTGTCCCATGGAACCACCACATCACTTAATCCCAGGAGAAATTTGACGATCGGAATGAACGCCACCAGAATTATGAGATCGTTCGTGGCGACTTGAACCACCGTGTAGGCTGGATTTCCTTTCGTCAGATGACTCCAGACGAACACCATGGCCGTGCATGGCGCCGCGCCCAGCAGAATAGCGCCGGCGAGATAATCTTTGGCTAGATCAGGCGTGATGAAGTTTTTGAAAACCACGTAAAAGAAAAACCAGGCGATCCCGAACATCGTGAATGGTTTCACCAACCAGTTCACAACCCATGTGACATACAATCCCTTTGGGTTTTTCCCTACATCGCGGACGCTCTCGAAGTTCACCTTCATCATCATCGGATAGATCATCAACCATATCAATATCGCTATCGGAATGGAGACTTGCGAATACTCGAACTTGTTCAGAAACGACGGAATCGCTGGAAGAAACTTCCCGATCAGCACCCCGGCTACCATGCATAGAACAACCCATACCGTGAGATATTTCTCAAAAAAACCGATACCGGCACTTTTATCCTCCATTTCACTCATTTTTTATTTCTCCTTACTTTTATTTTCTTTTGACCCAGAGAAGCAGGGTGGAACTGAAAACTACAGTAATACATCCAGCTTCCTGGAATATTATAGCGATAATAGGCGTCATTAGACCTACGACACTCAAACTCAACCCGATAACGTTGTATATTATGGAGAAAAATATATTAAGCTTGATTCGCCGGAGAACTTTTGCTGACATCCACATGAATTCTGCAACTCCATTAATATCATCATTCATTAATGTCACATCCGCGGTCTCAATGGCAACATCCGTACCTGCCGCTCCCATTGCTATACCTACATCGGCCAGAGCAAGCGCGGGCGCATCGTTAATACCGTCTCCAATCATAGCGACTATCTGTCCGTCAGCTTGACATTTTTTTACAAATTCCTGCTTTTGCTCCGGTAGCAATTCAGCCTGAACGTTGTCCACTCCTATGGCTTCGGCCACGGCTGCCGCGACTTTCGTGTGGTCTCCGGTCAGCATGGTGATCTCCTTGCAGCCCATTTTTTTGATTTGATGTATGACGTTGGCTATTTCAGGTCTAATCTCATCTGCAATAGCAATCAATCCAATGATACTGCTGTTTTCAGCTACCAGCACAGTTGTACGACCTTTTTCTGATTGTTCCCGAATTACCTTCGCTATTTCTTTATCGAGTTTTGTTCCGGATGCCTGAATATATGAGGGTTTTCCTATACGAATCTTTGATCCATGATATAGGGCTTCTACTCCCATTCCTGTAGTGCCGGAAAAACTTTCAGGCTCGGGAATTGAGATATTCTGTTCTTTTCCAATCGCAAGAATAGCTCGGCCTAAGGGATGTTCGGAGTATTTTTCCGCAATACACGCCAATTTTATCACCTTATCCCGCTCAACTCCATTAAAGGCGACTGCAACCTCCACTTTCGGTCTGCCAAAGGTGAAAGTTCCAGTCTTGTCAACAAGTAAATGTTCAATCTTACTCCCTAGCTCCAAAAACATTCCGCCCTTTATCAATACCGCTTTGCGTGCCATATTGGAAACACCTGCGGTTACCGCCGTAGGAGTTGCTATTGCGAAGGCGCATGGACATGCAACCAGGAGAACCGATACTGCCGCTTTGATATCTCCTGTAATAAAATAAGCTGAAATAGAAAACAGGATCACGGTTGGCAAAAACCAGGTTGTAAATCTGTCCGCCATACTTTGAATCGGTGCTCTGGTTTCTTGTGCATTCTGTACCAAATGTACTATTTTAGCAAGTGTTGTATCTTCCCCGATTTTTTCCGTTTTCACCTCAAGCAGGCCCGTTTCATTTAAGGTTCCACCGAACACACTGCTCCCCTTAAACTTTTCAACCGGCATCGATTCACCGGTAATCGGTGCCTGATTGACACTGCTTTCTCCTTTGACCACCACGCCGTCAACTGGAATACGTTCTCCTGGTCTGACCACAACTTGATCGCCAAGCTGAAGTTCTGTTACTGGAATTACAATCTCTTCACCATTACGTCTGACAATCACTGTTTTAGGAGTAAAATCGAGGAGAGAACGAATACTCTTTTTTGTTTTCTCGAGAGTATACGTTTCAAGCGCGCCGGAAACCGCCATTATAAAAACTATAATTGCCGCGGGTCTGAATTCCCCAATTGCCATTGTCGCTATAAGCGCCACAACCACAAAAACATTAACGGTTATTTTTCTTTTATAGATATCTTTAAATCCAGAGACAAAACGCTGGAATCCACCTAGAATAATGGCGAAAATCGCAGGTAGTGCATTCACGAACTCCGGTCCGATCCTCCAGTGGGCCAACCCCCAGCTAATCAAGATAAACCCCGCAACCAGGATAGGCGCAATTGAGAGGATTATTATCTCCCGAAATTTTGAATCACTATTTTCTTCCATTTCTATATCGTCCATAATAAACCTTAATCAAAGCGTGCTCGAAAAAAGTTCGAGCTATTGGTAGTCAGTGATCGGTAAAATGAGTTTAAATTGCTTGCCGATTACCGACAATCGGGCACTGATTACTGAGTTTTTCGACCTTTTCGAGTGGCGTCCAATTAACAATCACATGAAGAATCACAACAAGATTTTTTGTTGTCTTTTTTCTTTTCTGCCTCTTTTTGTTCTGTTTTTTCTGCAGGGGAGCAGCAACAGCTTTCGCCGGATCCGCAACATCCACCTGTTTTTGTCATTGATTCCCAAATGGCTCCGAAGAATCCTCTTTTCTTTGCTTTCTTTTCACTCATAACAACTCTCCTTTATGTTCATCTAAAACATCAGGCATCTTTTCAACAAATTCCCTGATTCCATCACGCACTTTTCTGTAGCATTCAAGCTGTTCTTCTTCCGAGCCGCCTTGTTCCGCGATTTCCGCGGCCATTTTCGGTGGATCGTCGAAAGGGACGTGAACTACCGTGGCGTTTCCGGGAAAGATCGGACAAGTCTCATGGGCGTTTCCGCAGACCGTTACAACGTAATCGAGGTCGATATCCATGGAATCATCGATGAGTTTGGATTTATGGTTTGATATGTCAACTCCGGCTTCCGCCATAACTTTGACTGCGTTGGGATTCAGCCCGTGAGTTTCGATTCCCGCGGAATACGCGTCAATCACATCGCTTTTCAGATGTCGCGTCCATCCTTCCGCCATCTGGCTTCGGCATGAGTTTCCCGTGCATAGAAAAAGCACTTTTAGTTTCTTTTGCATCATTTATCTCCCGATGGACAGCATTTTGCGCCGCGCTGTTTTCCGCATAGCTCTTCAATGTCTGAATTCAATATTTTTTTTATGCGGGAAGCGTCTCGAATAATCGTTTCAGACTCAATTAGGCTTTTTATCGCTAAGTCCGTCAGTTCACCTTGTGTCGTTTGAGTGTTGTCAAGACTGTAATAGACCCATCGTCCGGTCTTTCGGGTTCGCACGAGCTTCGCCTGCTTCAGAATCGACATATGTTTGGAAACCGTTGATATCGCCAGCTCCAGCAATTCCATTAATTGACACACGCACAACTCCCTGTCGCGCAAAGCGATCAACGCCCTGACTCGATTCGAATCTGATAACGCTTTCATTAATACGGTGAAATCATCCACGCTCATTTCGCACCTCCCCAATATCACTTGAATCCACAATATGATCCTATTGAATCTTCACATACGTCCACTGTCTCTCGCACTGTCAATCGTCAAGATAACATGGTTTTACAATTCGTCAACTAACGAAATGAAGAAAAACGCGAAAATTCTACTTTCGCGGCTTAATATATTGAAATTAGGTTACTGGTGCTAATCGGAATTAATGCCTACTGACGTTGTGTATGTTCCTTTCCGCCGCATTCGCAGGTTCCGGAGTGGCGGCAATTGTCAGATGCAACCGGCTCCTGATCTTCTTTTTCCTGGCGTGTTGTTTTCAAGGACTTGACGGTATTAATAATGCCGCACGTGGGGCACGAGCAAACTCCCGCTTCAAAATTATTTTTGATAGCCTCATTCGGGCAGTTTTCTATACAGGCTCCGCATGCCTGACAGGCGTCGAAATTGATGACAAACGATTTTTTTGTGTCAGAGTGAAATTCAAAAACATTAGCCGGACAGACGATTTCGCAAAGTCCACAACCAATGCAGCGATCCTGAACTACTTCAATATTTGTATTCTTCACGCCCAGAATGAGTTCCTTGAAGTCCGAACGCCATAGTGGCGACCAACTGGGCTGTTCATAGCCAATGTAAGTTGAAAGCAGGAGAATCCATCCTGTCCAGCCTGTAGTTTCCCACGGGCTTAATATCCATACGGTTTGTGAGATAATGACAAAACTTGCCGCGACAAGAAGGCCGAGTGAAAAACCTTTCCGCGCGCCCGGTCCGCCAGGCAGCCGGAAAACCAGCAAACTGCTTAATACGCTGAGCAGAAAAATCAGAGGAATTGATTTCCAGTAAACCCCATTTATCCAGATTGACGCAATAATCAGTGGAACAATAAGAAACAGCAGGGAGCTGAAGGCCAGATTGCTTCCCATGACCAAGCGGTCACAAAGAGAAAATTCTACAGAGCGGTATTGCTTTTTCGACTCCGTTGCCTCTTTTCGCAGGTCGTCGGCGAAATTTTTTATGTCAACCGGTCCGAAACGCGGTTCCCACTCTGTACGTTTTTTCAAATCCCAGATATTTATTCCCGTAGCTGATAATTGTGGAAGTATGAGCCGCCGATGATCAACCATATCAGCAATGCCGCTCGTATTGAGAATGGAAACACCCGTATCAGTGGAAAAATGCCCTCCGCCCGCCGCGCACCAAACGTTGATACCCTTAGTCGGAGCTACGAGCAGCCAGGCATCAATACCATCACTCTTTAGAGT
>JAADHT010000040.1 GCA_013151705.1 Kiritimatiellota bacterium
GAATATGACTCGGAGTTGCTCCCTCACGCTTTCCGGGGTGATTATCAGCTCTTCACCGCGACGGATGGCTTTCGCTAGATTTCCATAGAAATCAACGCCGCTCTTCGGATATTTCTTGATCGTTTTCGTTTTGAGTTTTATCTTTTCCGCCACTTGACCATAAACGCGTCCGGGAGCGGCGGCGTCAACCACTTCCATGTTCCCGGGTGTCAAATCCGATTTGAATGTGGTCAGAGTCGCCGATGATTGATTGGCGCTGATGGTGCCGCGTGTTCCCATAATAAGAAACATGTCGCCTGTGAATTGAGCTGCCAGCGAGAAATCCAGATCAGCTATGATTCCCGCGTCGTTCCTCATCAGCACTTTCACACAGTCGTCCGCGTCTCCGGCGGCGACCAAATGCTTGAGATCCCCCCATACCTCCTTGATCTCACCACCCATCAGAAATATCGCGGCGTCGATCCAATGAGACCCGAAATTGAAAATATGCCCGCCGCCATTCTTCTTCAAAGTCTGCCAGTCATTCCGCAGTTGGTACAAATGATTGATCATTTTGATTTCGAAAACATCACCGAGAATCCCGCTTTCAATCGTCTTCTTGAAATACATCGTCATATCAGAAAATCGGTTGTTGTGGTGAACTGTGAAAACCAGTCTCCTTTTTTTCGCCACTCTCATCATCTCGTCCATGTCCTTCAAACGCGTCGCCGCCGGTTTTTCCAGAAGCACGTGCTTGCCGGCGTTCAGACATTGCAATGTGTGTTTGGCATGATCGACGCTGCGCGTCGCAACCACCACGAGTTCCGCGTCGCAGTTATTCAAGAGCGACGCCGGAGTCGCGTACGTTTCGCAACCAACCTCTTTTTCAGCTTCATCCAGCCGCTCGCGCAAAGGATCGGCCACCGCCACTATCTCGAAATCCTTACGCCGCCGCATGAATTGCAAATGGTGGTTCCAACCTATCCTGCCCAGCCCCAAAATGGCGGTTTTCACGGGTTTCGCCGCCATCACACTCTCCTTTTTATTGTTGAACACAAACATCACATGACGTTTGAACGATTGATACAAACACGTGAACGAAAACCTGGCTTCCCCCTTGCGGGAAAACCTAATAATTCATTCAACAGTCACACTCTTGGCCAGATTACGCGGCTGGTCTATCTCGCATCCGCGTTTATTGGCGAAATGGTAGGCGAAGAGCTGTAGAGCGATCGCCGTTGAAACAGGAGTGGTGAACACAGAGGAACGCGGTACCGGAATCGTAACATCAGCTGACTCCGCGACCGAATCGTCCCCTTCCGTCGTTATCGCCACAACTGGAGATTTCCTAGCCGCGCACTCCTGTATGTTGCCCAAAATTTTTTCTTTTCCAGGAACATCGTTCGCCAAAGCCACCACTGGAACGTTCTCCTCCAAAAGGGCTATCGGACCATGTTTAAGTTCAGCCGCATGATATCCCTCCGCATGGACATAGCTGATCTCCTTCAACTTGAGCGCCCCCTCCAAAGCGACCGGATAGAGGTTTCCTCTGCCAATAAAAAAGAAATTCTCGGCTTCGGAATACTTTTCAGCAACCTCCTTGATCAAATCGTTTTTCTCAAGAACGGCCGCCGCCAACTCCGGTATCCTCTCTATCTCGGAGACAAGGGATATTCCCGCCTCGCGAGTCAATCTCCGGGATCTAGCCAACTTGAGGGCTGTCATCAACAACGCGACGACTTGACAGGTGAACGCCTTCGTGGACGCCACGCCTATCTCAGGGCCCGCATGCAAATAGATACCCCTGTCAACCTCTCTGGCGATAGTCGATCCAACGACATTGCAGATCCCGATAGTGGAAGCGCCCTTTCTCGCGGCTTCCCTCACCGCGGCGAGAGTGTCAGCCGTTTCACCAGACTGACTTGTCGCTATGACAAGAGTGTTGGGGGATATTATCGGATTTCTGTATCTGAACTCCGCCGCTTGCTCTATCTCCGTCGGAATGTCGGCCAAATCCTCGAAGAAATACTCTCCGACCATTCCAGCATGCATGCTCGTCCCGCAGGCGGCTATTATAATTCGATTCGCGTCAAGCATCTCCTTTGGGGAAAGATTCAAACCCGACAGCACCGCCGCACCCTGCTCATGATCCAGACGGCCTCGTATCGTGTCGCGCAAAGCTTTCGGTTGCTCGAATATTTCCTTCAACATAAAATGTTCAAACCCTGACTTCTCGACGACGCTCAAATCCCAGTCTATTTTCATTTTTTCTCTGGAAACAGGCAAGTCGTCGAGATTTCTTATGTCCGCGTTTCCGGGTGAAAGAAGAGCGATGTCGCCATCGTCCAGATAAATGACTTCGCTGGTGTGAGCCACCAAGGCCGCTGTGTCGCTGGCCGCCAAGACTCCGTTGGCGGTGAGGCCGATCACTATAGGACTTCCTTTCCTGGCCACGACCAGCGCATCGGGATGTTTTGTTGAAAGGACAGCCACTCCATAAGTTCCCTTCACTTGTTTGAGCGCGGCGGCGACCGCCTTCAGAAAATCGCCATCGTAGCACTCGGCGACCAGATGCGCGAGCACTTCCGAATCCGTTTCGGAGGAGAATTTTTGACCCTCGTCGATCAATCGTTTTTTCAACTCGACGTAGTTCTCGATGATTCCGTTGTGGACGATGAAAAAGGTTCCGGCGGTATCCGAATGGGGATGCGCGTTGACCTCGGTAGGAGCTCCATGGGTCGCCCAGCGCGTGTGCGCGACGCCAGCGCTGAACTGAAGTCCGCGTTCCTCGGTTGACATGGAGTTGAGTTTTTTGCGCAGTTTTTTGACTTTTCCCGGCGTTTTAACCAATAGGACGGATTCCGCTTCCATCGAATTCAAGGCGATTCCGGCGGAATCATATCCGCGGTATTCCAAACGCGACAAACCATCGAGAAGAACACTTTCGAGGTTTTCTATTCCAACACCAGCTACTATACCGCACATATGATCATCACTTCTTTTTTTCCAACTCGATGTAGAACGTGTCGGATGGAAGATTCACTTTTAAATGAATGGAACGCTGGTCGAACGACAACTCGCCCGCTCTGAAACCATTCACGTTCAGCTTATAGGCTTTCCACTCCTCCTTGTTTTTTCCTTTCAGCAGGACGGCACCTCGCATTATTTTAGATAGAACAGGAGCGTCGCCGGCATTTTTTATCTTGCGATACGGATCGCCTTTTATGACATCGACTTTCCAGTTTGAGTTTCGCTCCTCGGAAAAGAACTGGAGAAGAATGTGTTCCGAATCGGCAATGGTTTTTCCATCAAGAGAAATGACTAGAACGCTCCCGTACGCGTTTTTAACCGTTATGGTGGCATCCTTCAGATGAACGGGTTTTCTTTTCGGGAAAAATCCCACGAAAGCCTGCGAACGCGGTGTGTTGATCTTCAGATAACCTTTTTTGTAGTTTAGAGTCAACTCTCCGGTCGAACTTTTTATATACCCTTTCTTTTTGTTGATGTTTTTCGAGATCAATCTTGCTCTTACGGCTGATTTCGCCCCTTTTCCTCCGAACTTATAATCGACATTGCCCACGAGACAAGCGGATGGATTCACCTCGCCTTTCGGGGATTTCAAATCCGCGCTTGACATACGTCCCATTTTATCCGAGTAATCGAGAGGAGCGCCGGCGAGGCGGACAAGAGATTTCTCGCTTAAACGATACGTCGCGACCGTCGCGCCTTTGGATACGTCGCCGCGTCGGAACATAAGAGCGTATCCTGGAAACGCGCCGGCTATCGCGGGACAAAAGACTGAATCTTGCCTCAACCGACTCACCCAGTAAGGGGATTTGTTGTCGTACCAAAGCACCGCGCCAGCTCCGCGGAGAGAGAGATACGCGGCCATCAAGGGAACGGCTTCCGCCCTGTATTTATTAGGCAAAGGCCAACCGGTAATTATCTCCACTGTTGTTTTGCCGGGGAAATTCGGAAAAACGATCGGGCTGGATAGAGGATTCCGCAAAGCGGTTCTGTCTCTGAACGAAGTGCCCTCCAAATAGGCTCTTTGCCTGCCTTGTATATCAGGTTCGAAATAGGCTGTTCTCGCAATCAAACCTCCTTCCGAGTTGAGCAGGTTTTCAATCGGCCCCAAAATCCTCGGAGCTGATGTGGAAGAGCCGCCGGTAGCGATTATTCCTTTGAACTTGCACTTGCGGCGCAGATACGAGATCAACTCGTCATCCACATTCCGTTTCAACTCCATCAAAAAGAGAAGCTGGTCGAATTTGCGCCTGTTCATAAAGTCAGTGGCCGCGCTTATCGTAACCGATTTTTTGAAAGAGGATGGTGGCAGCAACACGAACATCGGGTTATTTGTTCTCAAACCGTCCGCATCCGTGACCGGATGATATTTCTGGGGCATGTTCCAGGCATGAAGAACGGATCTTCTGTCACTGTGGCGTTTCAACAACCAATCATCGTATTTTTTATCGAGAATCTTCTTTTGGGCTGGAGGTATCTTATTGAAATTCTCGCCGAAAAGAGTGTCGTTTTGCTGAAGCTCGAACCAAACGATAGTGGGATCGTCGCAAAGTCTGGTCCGCGTGTAAGGATTTCTCTTTCTGAGAAACCTGGACCACCTTTTGTATTTTCTTCTGTATTTAGCGCTTATGTACAAAAGACCGTATGGATGGGTTCCAGGATTTTCATAGCCATCGTACGCGGAATCTTTGGCGAACGTGTAGTCGGCCGGCGAATAGTTGGCCAACGCTACGTAAACTCCGTTCTTTTTGCAAACCGACACGAAATAGAAGAGTTTGTCAAGCAGATACTTGTCGCATTCTCCAAAAGCTCCGGTTTCACGAGAACAGAGACTACCGTTCACGCGGATTAGGTTCACACCCAAAGAGGCGAGTTTGGCGACGTATGAATCGACGGTTGCTTTGCTGGCCGTAATCGGCTCGGCGCAATCAACCCCCCAGAAACGCGGTCTGGTTCCATCCTTAAACACCATTCCCTTGGCGTCGGTGACGCAAAATCCGCGCGAACCGGAGGTTTTCTCGTTCAATCGGGACAAATCGAAAACGGGTTTCTTGTTTTTTATTGCGAGAGCGGCATTGGGCATAAACGCGAAATATCCTGGAGGCGCCGTGATTTTCGAGTCGGGTTTCAACTTGCCTTGAGGATGGAACGGGGCGAGGGAAACGCAAATGCAATCAATAGCGAGTTCAACGGCTCCCAACCTGTTCCTGCGCGACAGGCGTATCTCCAATGTGTTTTCACCTTCACTTAAATAGGCGGATTTGTAATTGACCCAGCAGACCGATATTTTATTATTCATCGAAATATCGTCAATAGCGGGAAGATTCGCCGAAGCCTTCTTCCATTGTTTCGATCCGTTGAATCTGTATTCGAACGGGCTTTCGTTTCTTTTCGTCAATTCGCGCATCCAAATATGGTAGGGACCGGAAAGCGGAAGTTTGAACTTCCATTTCGCGGTAAAAACATTGTCCATCTCGCTGTCGGGCGACAAAGAGCAAACAAGCCATTCACCGTTGGAAAGTGTTTTCGAGGATTCCGGAATCGATCCGGTTTTATTCGTGAAATCATTAGAGGCGGTTTCCCCCTCCAACCAAGCGTAGGTGCCTATATAGCCGTATTGAGCTAGAACTTGCGGTTTGAGCCATCCATTGGGCTTGAATGGGACGTCGGTTAGAAAAAAACAGTCGAAAGCCGCGCGGAATCCCTTGTTTTTTCCGCGGGGAAGCACTTTTATCTCCAAAGTGTGCTTGCCTTTCGTCAACTTGAATTTTCCGTATTCACACCAAACCAAACTGCGTTCATCCCGCAAATCTATCAAGTCGTGGATCGGATGGTTCTTGCCGGAGACTTTCCATTCGCCATCGTCAAAGCGAAACTTCCAAGGCGACGCCAAAAGACGGTAGAACTCCCTCACCCAGAACGTGTATTCGGAATCAGCGGGAATGTCTATTTCATACGACGCGGTGAACTCCTTCTTGTCAGTGGCGACTCCATCCTTCACATGGCAGGTCAGCCATTTCTCTTTGGACAGTTTAGTCGGGATGGCTACTTCGGAAAACCATTTCGTGGTTGTGAAATCGTTTTTCGACGTGTTTTCAGCCTCCCACCAAACAGCGTTCCCAGCGGAAAGTCTCGTCAAGCACGTCACAAACAAAAACATTGCCAACGTAAAACATCGCATACCTCTTCCTCCTTAGAATATTTCACCCGTAAAATCTTACCAAAAAAGTGCAAGAAAATACATTTTGGTTCCTTCTCCGCTGTCTTCAAACTTAAAAATTGCAGAATTACAGAGTTGCTGAATTGCAGGGGTACTGAGTTCTGAATCGCCGCGTCGCCGCACTCCAGGACTTTAGGACTCTCTCCTAATTATTTGCTGTTCTGAAGCTTCCTCAACTCTTCTTTCTGTTTCTGTTCGCACTCGGGACACATACCATGGGAAACGCCTGTGCGCCTGCCCTTTTCCACCTGCCACTCTTTAAGATGGTAGATTTTATTGCACCAAGAGCAGACGATCGGAATGGTTTTCGACATCTGGTCTATATTGAACTCTTTCGTTTTCTTCAACACTTTGGATTTCGCGGAGGAGGGGAATTCATCGATTGAAGAGCCGTCCGAGTTTTTCTCATCATTCAGTCGCTTTAGCTCCTCCAACTGCTTCAACTCGCATTCCGGACACATACCGTGGGAAGCGCCGGTCTGCTTGCCTTTCTCCACCTGCCACTGTTTCATGTGGTAGATTTTATTGCACCAGGAACATATCACGGGAATGGTTTTCACCAAATCATCAACATTCAGTTCCTGGGTCATATTGAATTTGTTTGTGGGCATTTTTCAAATCATCCCTGTTTTTCTGGCGTACTCGAAAATTCCGCCACTATCTATCACGTCTTTGATATCCCCCATCTCTTTGAGGTTGTTCGTCTCGCCCGTCGAGAGAATCGTCAAAGTCATCGACTCAAAATCCAACTCGACCTCGTCTCCGGTGCCAAGCTTGCCGGTGAGATTCGTTTCCGACTCCATCGGGTATATCTCGCCGGTGGCAATGCTGTTTCTAAAGAAAATCCTGGCGAAGGATGTCGCCACGACAGCTTTCACGCCGGCGGCTCCCAGGCAGACAGGCGCATGCTCCCTGCTCGAACCGCAGCCGAAATTCGCTCCGCCGATAATGATGGGATATTCGGTTTTCATCGCTCCATCCCTAATAAATCTGGGTTTGCGCTCGTCCGGCAACCCGCACAAGGCGAGAGCCCCCAGTTGATCGTACTCCTCTGGAATGGTTGGCACCAGATTCAAATATTGAGCGGGTATGATCTGGTCGGTGTCTATATTGTCTCCAAGCACGAAAACTTTGCCTCTGATCGTCTCTTTCGTCATATTAAACTCTCGTTGGGTTGCTTTCTACGCGGAAGCCGCGGCTTCGCAAGCCCGAAATAAGTGTCCGCATGCCTGCGAGACCTTTTCGAACAGGGTCTACTAAACTAACAGCGTGTCCCGTATGTTTCAAGTCGAAATAACGGAAAGTCTGAATCTTTTCATATTTCGAGCCAGTTGCAAAAGCAGTTGCATAAAGTATGGGCGAACCGTGCTGCGAGCGCATGAGGCGCTGATTACGCCCGTCTCGGGGGGATCGCGGCGTTCGCCGACACCGCCGCGGCGAATTGAAGACGAATCGCGCGGAAAAACGCGCCGGAGCATCGCGGAATTGAATTCGACGACCTCATAAGGACGCTGCGGAAACCGTTCCGGCGATAGCCGACGCTGCCGCCGTCAACGGCGACGCCAAAATGGTTTTGGAGTCTTTCGACCCCATCCTTCCTGGAAAATTACGGTTGGTAGTGCTCACGCACACCTCGTCTCCATTGCATCTGCCGAAGGTGTCCACCGGACCTCCCAAACACGCCGCGCAGGACGGAGAGGCGATATCCAAACACCCCGAGTCGATAAATATCCGTTTCAAAGACTCGCC
>JAADHT010000148.1 GCA_013151705.1 Kiritimatiellota bacterium
CGAAGTTGTGATACATTGATTCCCGCGTTTACGAGTATCTTTAATAATGGAATGCGAAATTTGCCGAGAACATGCGGAGAATGTCGCCCGGGAAAGTGCGACACACCAACGCGGCGAGCCACAACCAGTAGGACGGCCTTTTTAGGCCGCCATTCCTACGAGTCGGAATCCCCGCATAATTAGACCCTGCTCGAAAAGGTCTCGCAGCCATGCTGACGCGGTCGAACGCCGACTTCGAGCTTTTTCATTGGATTGGAGAATCCACTCCGCATCCCAGCCGGAGCAATCAGCGACGAACACAAAAGGTATTTGATATGTCACACGGAAAATTCGACCACATTATGTTCAAAGGCGGCGTACACCCCCCTGAAGGAAAAGAACTTTCAAACAAATGCGAAATAAAAGAAGCTCCTTTGCTCGACAAATACACCGTCATCCTTCAACAACATATCGGAGCCCCCCCCAAACCGATAGTGGTGAAGGGAGATGAAGTTAAAAAGGGGCAGTTGCTGGCCGAATCCGGAGGTTTCGTTTCGGCTCCGATTCATTCCCCCACAAGCGGCACCGTGTCGGCTATGACCGAAATCCCGGGACCGATGGGCGCTAAAATGGCGGCGATTGAAATCACAGCCGATGGTAAAGACGATTTCGAGTCCCCCTTCCCGCCCATCGAAGATTGGAAAGCGATAGATCCTGACGAACTTAAAAAGCGCGTCGCCGAAGCGGGAATAGTCGGAATGGGCGGGGCGGCTTTTCCAACGGCCGTGAAATTGTCGCCACCGGCGGACAAAAAAATAGACTGTCTCATAATCAACGCGGCGGAATGCGAACCTTTTCTGACCGCCGACCACAGAACCATGCTTGAAAGAACGGACGCCGTCCTGGAGGGAACCGCGATTCTCGCGAAAATCCTGGGAGTGGACAAAATAGTGGTTGGCGTCGAGGGAAACAAACCGGATGCCATTGAAACAATGTCGGCCAAAGCCGGACAATACGACATCAAAGTGCTGGAGATGCGCGTGAGATATCCACAGGGAGCCGAAAAACAGTTGATCTACGCCGTGTCCGGAAGAAAAGTTCCCACTGGTGGCTTGCCGATGGATGTTGGATGCGTGGTGCAAAACGTGGGAACGGCGGTAGCCGTCCAAGAAGCGGTCGTCGAAGGCAAACCGCTTTTCGAGCGAGTCACGACCGTCACAGGCGAGCCGGTCGTCAATCCCGGAAACTGGAAGTTCAGAATAGGCACGCCGTTGTCAAAGGTTTTGGAACTGGCCGGCGGGATAAAACATCAACCCGGCAAAGTCATTTTGGGCGGACCGATGATGGGATTCGCCCAGAAGAATCTGGATGTCACGATCATGAAAAACGCCTCCGGAGTATTGCTGCTCTCGAAAGAAGAGATAACGCAATTCGAATCCGATCCCTGCATCCGATGCGGCAAATGCGTCGACGCATGTCCGATGAATCTGCTTCCCGGCACCTTGAGCGCCGCCGCTGAAAACGAGAGATTCGACATCGCCGAGGATTACAGAGTGATGGACTGCATCGAATGCGGATCCTGCTCGTACGTCTGTCCGGCACATCGACCGCTCGTGCAGCATTTCAAACGATCAAAAGCCGAAATAACGGCAAAGCGCCGCAAACAATAGCGTTGGAAATCGATTATATGAAATGCGGAATTTCGTGGCTTCAAACGCGAAATTTTGATTCTATTTTCGACAACGGAACAGTCGAATTCGAAACTTCTCCTGATTCAACTTCGCCTCAATGGACGTTGTCGGCGACCGGCGATTTCCAGGAGTCTCCATTTTTTTCCAATATGCGTCTTGCCCTTTGGAAAATATATGCTATACTCCAAATTCGACATGATTACGGGCGCTCGTCAGAGCGGAAAAAGTTTTCCGGTATAAATAGATATATACTCAAATCATCATAGGAGAAGATTATGGCTGAGGTGGTCCTTAAAAGCGTGACGAAAATCTATCCTGGGAACGTGAAAGCCGTGGACAGCATCGATCTGCATATAAAAGACCGCGAGTTCTGCGTGCTTGTCGGTCCTTCCGGATGCGGAAAATCAACAACTTTGCGAATGATCGCCGGCTTGGAGGAGATAAGCAGCGGCACGGTGTCAATCGGCACCAGAATCGTCAACGACGTTCCTCCCAAAGACAGAGACATCGCGATGGTGTTTCAGAATTACGCTCTCTATCCTCACATGACCGTGTATGACAACATGGCTTTTGGACTTAAACTGCGCAAATTCAAAAAATCCGACATTGACGCCCGCGTCCAGGACGCCGCGGAAATTCTCGGCATACAAGAATTCCTCGCCAGACGCCCCAAAGCCCTTTCCGGTGGTCAGCGTCAGCGCGTAGCTGTCGGGCGTGCGATCGTCAGAAAGCCGGAAGCTTTTCTTTTCGACGAGCCTTTGAGCAACCTTGACGCTAAAATGCGCGTTCAAATGCGCGCCGAGATCAGCAAACTGCATACCCGCTTGGAAACCACGATGATCTATGTGACGCACGACCAGGTCGAAGCGATGACAATGGCGGACAGGATCGTGATTATGAAAGACGGCGTCATTCAACAATGTGATGATCCACTGACCGTTTACGACAAGCCGGCCAACATATTCGTCGCCGGATTTATCGGCACGCCTCCGATGAACTGTTTCCACGGAACTCTGCTCAAAACGGAGGAGTTGTTGGTTTTCAAGAACGACAACGTCTCCGTCCCTTTGCTTGATGACTGGAAAGAGCGGTTGGAACCATTCATCGACAAATCGATCGTATTCGGTATCAGACCGGAGGATCTTGGATCCGAGGAAGCCGAACGCAACGAGACTTCCCCCAAGATAGCGGCCAAAGTGGAGGTTGTGGAGCCGATGGGGTCTGAAACGTATCTCTACTTGGCTATCGGCGACAACTCTTTCATAGCGAGAATTGACTCGCATCGCAAAGTCCATGTCGGAGACGAGATACAATTGGCCATAGCTATGGCGAAAGCGCACATTTTCGATGTTGAATCGGAGAATTTGCTAGTTTGATTTTCACATATTGCTACTCTTCGGGGCTAGGTGAGTCGCCTTCCGGGGCGATGATTCCTGACCGGCGGTAAAGTCCGCGAGTTTCCGTCAAGGCGGAAATCGACATGGTGCGACTCCATGACCGACAGTAAAGTCTGGATGAAAGAAGAGTGGCGGCGATAGCCTTGTTTAGCTATGCGTCGCATGACAGCCCCGAGAGCGCATGCTCGAGGGGCTTTTTTATTTGGATGCTATTTTATGAAGACTGAATTCGACAAGATGGAAGAGGTGCTGAAGGCCTTCAAAAAAGGCGAACTGGTGATTTTGACCGACGATGAGAACAGGGAGAACGAAGGAGATTTGATCGTCGCGGCGTCGAAAGCGACCCCTGAAACTATTAATTTCATGGCGACCCATGGAAGGGGATTGATCTGCGCGCCCATCACCGAAAAACGGGCGACGGAGCTCTCCCTTGGAAAAATGGCGGCCAGCGACGATCCATTTAAAACAGCCTTCACGATCAGTGTCGACGCCAAAGACGGCACGACGACCGGAATATCGGCTTACGACCGGGCGAACACCATAGCCGCTTTGATCGATCCCCAAAGCACGCGCGACAGTTTTGTGGCGCCGGGGCATGTGTTTCCCCTCATCGCCCGCGGAGGCGGAGTCCTTCGGCGCGCCGGACACACTGAAGCCGCCGTGGATCTCGCGATTCTCGCGGGTCTGTATCCAGCCGGCGTGATCTGCGAGGTGATGAATGACGACGGCACGATGGCAAGGCTGCCGGATCTGGACAAGTTCAGGAAAAAACATGGGTTGAAATGGTGCTCCGTGGCCGAATTGATAGCGTACAGACGCAAAAACGAAAAACTGGTCAGGCGCGAGCAGACTGTGGACATGCCCACCGATTTCGGCGTGTTCAAATTAAGTCTTTACACTTCTGCGTTGGATGGAATGGAGCATTTGGCGTTGGCGCGAGGCGATGTGGCGGGAAAATCCGACGTGTTGACGCGCATGCACAGTGAGTGTCTCACTGGAGATGTTTTCGCGTCGCGGAGATGTGATTGCGGAAACCAGTTGCATGAGGCTTTGCGGAGGATTTCCGAAGAAGGGCGCGGCATCTTGGTTTACATGCGTCAGGAAGGAAGAGGGATCGGGTTGAAAAACAAGTTGCACGCCTATAAATTGCAGGAGGAGGGATGCGACACAGTCGAGGCGAACGAGAAACTCGGTTTTCCGGCTGACTTGAGGGATTACGGAATCGGAGCGCAGATACTCGTCGATTTGGGTGTCGAAAGCGTGAGATTGCTGACGAACAATCCCAGAAAAGTGGTGGGGTTGGAGGGATATGGGCTTAAGATAAGTGAGCGCGTTCCGCTGATAATTCCACCGCATGATTTGAACAAAAGATATCTGGAGACGAAAAAAGAGAAATTGGGACATGAGCTGTAATCCATGATTGGTAGGGCGGAGCGTCCCCGCCCGCCCCGGTGATGTAGAGACGATCCTTATGTGGTCGTCCTAATGGATAGAAAAAAATTGGGATTCCCATGCGGACGTCAAATCAGACAATAAGGAGGATTGACGAATGAAAAAAATAGTGGAGAATGTTTTTGAGGGCGATCTGCAGTCGAAGGGGCTGCGTTTCGCGATCGTTTGCGCCAGATTCAACGAATTTTTTGTAAGCAAACTGCTCGACGGAGCCGTCGACGCCATCGTGCGGCATGGCGGGAAAGCCGATGCCGTGGACGTGGCTTGGGTGCCCGGGTCTTACGAGATCCCGCTGGCCGCCGCGAAACTCGCGAAATCCGCGAAATACGACGCGATAATCGCGCTGGGCGTGGTTATCCAGGGCGCGACTCCGCACGCGTCTTTAATAACCGCTGAAGTGAACAAGTGCCTAGCTCAAATATCGCTTGACAACGAATTGCCCGTGATAAACGGAGTGTTGGCTACAACGAATATCGAACAGGCGATAGAACGCAGCGGCACGAAAGCCGGGAACCGCGGGGGCTCCGCCGCCGCCACAGCGATCGAGATGGTTAATTTGATCAAAAATCTCTAACAGGGGCGGTTATTCGAAATGGAACGACGAAAACATCCTCATTTCAGGGCGCTTGGACGCGAATTCGCCATGCAGTTCCTCTTTCAATTCGACGTCAATCAGGAGGATTTCGATCCGACGACCCTCGTCCGTTTTTTCAATCAATTGGACGAATCCGAAACGTTCGAAAACAACCGCGAGTTCCGCAGGGCGAAAAAATACGCGCGTCTGCTCGCGGAGGGTATCGTCGAAAAAATCGATGTTGTCGATGAAAAAATACTACCCCTCCTCTCGAAAGGCTGGAAATGGGAGCGTATCTCTCCGGTCGATAAAAGCATTTTGCGGCTGACGACCTACGAGCTGTTTTTCGTTGACAGCGTTCCACCCGTCGTGGCGATCAACGAAGCCTTGGAATTGACCAAAATTTTCGCCGCTCCCGAATCGAAAGCCTTCATAAACGCCATACTCGACAGCATAAAAAACTCCGTGGGGAAATAATTATGTGGCGATCGGAAATTGGACTCCGCAAGCTATGGGGTCGGAGTTTGTGGCGACCGATATACTCGACGCGGTCGAGTACGCGAAAAACAACGTACGCGAAAGCCGCGGAGGAATGCCGCAAACGCTCGGCCATAACGTATCTGCCGAATGCCAAAGACGTTTCCGTGGACATTACCACAGGGATTCACGACGGACACATCAGGAGCGTGTCGGTGAGCCACACCATTGAAGGTTTCAACGCCGTCGCTGATCAGGAAAATCGTTTGACGAACGATGAGATTGAATTTTTCGTTGTGAACGAGGCTGTTCCGGAGCATCTGATCGATCCGGAACTGTCCGATTCATTATACGGAGAGAACACTCCTCTTTTCCGCAGGATTTCCGGCAATGCGAGGTTGACCATATTCGAGGGTGGGCACGATTTTTTGCCGGAATAATCCTAGTCGCTTTCGCGTAGAACAAAGTGGGAGACGGCGGGAGGATGAACGTTAGCGTATCGGTCAGGGTTCGTCAGTGGTTCAAAAAAGAATTCCAACCACTAATGGACATTCTTAGCAGGGCGGGCCGTTTCACGAAAATGGGCGGGCGAGGACGCTCCGCCATACCTTTTCCCGTTCGAGTGTTGCAAAACTTCGAACATCGAACGCTCAACATCGAACTTCGAACGAAAGGAGGAAAAGTCAAACGCCACGCCACTGTGTTTGTTCCACGTCCACCTCACGTGAGAATTGAACATTGAAAATTCTCCACCCCTCCGACTCACTGATTCACCGGCTCACCGGCTCACGAAAATGGGCGGGCGAGGACGCTCCGCCCTACTCCCCGTTTCATTCTGGTTGCGGCCGCGTTGCTCTGAATCTTAGTGTCTTTGTGCTTGGTTTTCCGCGACCATTGTAAAGCGGTGAGTAACGTGTTAGATTCATTGGATTCGGATTTACAAAATGGATTATGGAGCGGAAAGCTGGCATGAACCTCTGGAATAGTCTTTGCTACAGTCAGAATGTGTTTCCGGCGGATGGGGACATCGTAGAGCGCGTCGCGAAAATCGCGGAGCACTTCAACCGCGTGGGAGATTCGCTCGCCTTCCCCGCTCCCAACCCTTTTCCCCTCGGTCTTTGGCTTGATTCCGCATCGACCGCGGCACTCGCGGATCCCGTGAAATTGCGGGCGTTGCGACGGGTTTTAGACGCCAACGGGAATGTTGTTTTCACTCTCAACGCATTTCCTTACGGCGGGTTTCATGGAAAGCGCGTCAAAGAAAAGGTGTACCTTCCCGATTGGAGTTCCACGGAAAGACTGGAATACACGTTGAGGGCGGCGGACATCCTCGCGGAGCTTCTGCCGCCTGGAATGACTGGATCCATCAGTACCTTGCCCGGAGGGTACGGGAGGGGGAAGGTGGGAAGGGAAGAATATCCAATCTCGAATGATCAATTTTCAATTTTGAATGAAGAAGGGGAAAAACGGAAAGGGCTGATGGCCCGAAATTCCACAGCCCAGGGTAAAGCCCTGGGGGGGAGAGGCGGAGACGGGGAGATGGTGGAAGAAACGGAGAGGGGAAGGGCTGACGGCCCGAAATTCCACAGCCCGGGGTGTAGCCCCGGGGTGGAATGGTTGGGCGCCGTCGCGGCCAATCTGCGTAGCGTCGCCGAATATTTGGCCGCTATTCTAGCGGAAAAAGGCGTGAAAATAGTGCTGGCCGTGGAAATGGAGCCTGATTGCTTATGGGAGTCCCCGGCTGAATTCATCGAGTTTAGAAACGAATTTCTACTCGGACATCCGGCGGAAGAGTTTATCGGCGTATGCTACGACACATGCCATCAGGAGCTGCTTGAAACCCAACCCGGAGACGGGTTGAAGCTTTTGGAAGCCTCCGGCGTTCCCATGCCAAAAATCCATTTGAGCGCGGCCTTAAGCCGCGAGATTCGCGGAATCGCGGACGCGGAATCGGCGTTCTCGGGACTCGCGGGATTCGCGGACGGCGTTTATCTACACCAGACGCGCGTATTCGATGACAACGAACGCATTATTGTGAGACGCGACGATATCCCATCCCCGCCTTTTCCGATTCTCACGCTCGCCGACAGCTTCAAGCTCGTATCGCATTTCCATATTCCGATCCATTTGGGAAATCTTTTCGACGGTTTTTCCGCGGCTAAGGCGGAGCTCGAGGTAGTCGCCGCAATGTTTTCCAAACGAAAATCGGACGATATTCCACATCTGGAAATCGAGACCTACACCTACGATGTACTCCCGCGCGAACTTCGCGGAGCCAGCTTGCGGGAGTCGATGGCGAGTGAATATGAATGGGTTGTGGAACATTTTCTCCAATCCGATGTCTCTCACAAAGCGAATGAAGATGTTAAC
>JAADHT010000260.1 GCA_013151705.1 Kiritimatiellota bacterium
CAAAGTTTTGCGTTTTTTGCGTATGGCCTTAGCGCGTAAGCCCCAGCGACGTATCATCTGGCAATGTCGCCCCGAAAGGTGCGACCTACTCATGGTTCCCCCGGTGTTGTTCGTAGTAGTTGCGGCCAATGAACGCATGGCATCAATATTCGTCTCAAGCGCGTCGCAATCAACAGCGGTTCTCGTTGGAAACGGAATGGAACGGCTGAGGCATTCAATATTTTCTGTCGATCAAAAAATCCACCCAGCGATGGAGAAGGTTTTTGAAGCGCGACGCGGTAATGGCGTTCAAGCGTGTTTTGGCGTCATCCAGTAAGGTTAAGGCTTTTTTGTTCACGCGGTCCGCGGCGCCCGACTTCTCGGTCAGGCGGCGGATCTCGTCGATTTCCGACAGGGAGAGGCTTTTTCGTCCCACGAAGGATCGGAAACTCTTTAGTTCGTCTCCGTTTAGCGATGAGATCGTTTCAAGGAGGAGTATCGTGGGTTTAGCCTCTGATATGTCGGAGCAGATTGGTTTGCCCACTGTTTTCTCGTCTCCGAACACGCCTAGCCAGTCGTCGCGCAGTTGGAACGCCGTTCCGGCGGTTCCCGCGAATTCCGCGAGCGCCGCCACCCGCGCGTCCGACAGGATGGAGTCGTAGTTCGATTTTCGTAATTCTTCTCCTTGTGGAGAGGTGTCGATCGCGATCACCGCGCCGGCGATAGCGCAGAACCTCAACAACGCTCCGGTTTTCAGTGAGAGCATCCTTTCCACCTCCTCCGAAGTCGGAGGTGTCGGGCGCGGGTGCGAGAACTCCACGTCGAGAGCCTCGCCGCTGATAAGTGGAACCGTTACTTCCGAGTGAAGCAGTTTCGAGAGTAGGAGAACCGCCTCCTTCGAGATGCCCGCCTCCATCGATTTCAAGAGCGTCGCCGCTGCCCAGCCCTGCTGTATGTCGCCCGCGAGAATAGCGAAATCGCGGCCGAACTTTTTCGCCGTCTTCGTATTCGCGTTGCTTTCGCCCGCGAGCGATTCCGCGAGTTTAGCATGTGTGGCGGGAGCGTTGCGCCGCATCGGATCGTCGTCTATGATGTCGTCATGCACCAAAGTCCAGTTGTGGTATATCTCAACCGCCGCGGCCGCGAATCTCGCGGATACCGGATTGCCGCCTAGTGCTCCGCACGACCAAGACAACAGAGCCGAGCGGATGCGTTTTCCGCCTTGCAGCGGGTAGTCCCGCACGGCTTCCTTAAGAAAGTCCGGCTCTATTTTGTCGGGGAACGCGTCGTTTTTTATCACAGCCGTCACCTTTTCGGCGTTTAGCGACAGTTCTCTTTTGAATTCATCCATATTCATATTCTCGCGGATTCCTTTATTCGGGGCTGAAACTTAAGCCGCAGTGTTGGAAGAACTCCTTACGGATGTCGCAATCTACATCTTTTCCACGAGCGTTCAACGCGTTTCGCGAAAATATCGGATTAAGAAAAAAGTGGAAGAATAAAAAGCGGAGCGGGGACGCCGCGCTTCGGTCGCCTCAGGGCGGGCACTCCAAAGACGGCGACGCCGTCGTTAATTCCCGCGTGCGAGCGTTTTTGAGTTTACCAGGCTGTGGCTGGCGCGAGAGCCGTTTTTTAAGTAAATTAAGCTTCGGCAAGGCTCGGCGAAGATATTTTGACGAGAGAGGAAAGCCGCGGAATCTAAGTTTTTTTTGAGTGCTTCGCGTCATGCCATAGGCGGATAAATTCCGCCCTACTTTGGTTTTACGCGCGTTGGTATGCCGCAGACGGTCAGCGTGACGTTTGGAACGAGCGCGGCGATCGTCTGGTTCACGATTCCGGCGGTATCGCGAAACTCGCGGGAGACGGAGTCTGCCGGGACTATTCCGCAACCCACTTCGTTGGTCACCAGGACGACCGGGACGTTTGAGCGCTTCAGGGCATCCGCGAGATTCGCGAGTTCCGCTTCGAATCTCGCCCGGGATTCGAAAAGAGCGTTTGCGGTCCAGATGGTGAGGCAGTCGACGACAATGAGGTCGGCCCCCGCGGCTTTCGCGCGGGCGATGGCGTCGCCCAGCGCCACAGGCTCCTCGATGACGCTCCAAGCGTCGCCGCGCGCCTTTCTGTGGTTATCGACGCGCTCGCGCATCTCGTCGTCGTCGCCGACGACCGCGGTGGCGATGAAAAACGGACGTTCCGCGGTTTCCGCGAGTTTCAGCGCGAAGCGGCTTTTTCCGCTTCGGCATCCGCCCGTGACCAAATGTGAGAGTTCATTCATAACGGAGTGAATATACATCCTGATTGAGACAATGCCAAACTTAATCTTAAAGAAGGAGAAGACGGGGCCGCGAAAATCGAATATTTGTCTTTTCCGTTTTTTTGTTGCCAGTCTTTGAGTACGTGGAATCTTCCGCCGTTGAGGTATATTATGGCTTTTGATTCTCCGCTGAAGAGTTTGGGAAATAAATCGCCTACGATGCGAGGGAGTTCTTGATCAATCCGCGGAGTTCGCGGACTTTCGCCGCGATATCGTCAGCCCGCGTGATTTCGGTCACCATTGCGATTATGGATGCTCCAGCGGCGGTGAGTTCGGGGATGTGCCGAGCCTTGATTCCGCCCATGACGCTGAAGGGGATTTCGACCGAAGGGGCTATTTCCCGTAAAAGATCGAGACCCAGCGGTTTCATCGGGAGCGATTTCGTGCCGGTTTGGAATATGGGGCCGATGTTTATATACGACGCCCCTTCTTTCATCGCGTCGACCACCTCGGCTTTGGAATGCGTGGAGACGCCGATTATGAGATCCGGAGCGATTTCGCGGGCTTCGAGCTGCGGGACGTCGTCCTGACCGAGATGCGTTCCGTCGGCCCCGCAGGCCAGAGCCACGTCCACGTGGTCGTTGATTATCAGCAGCATGCCGTATTCGTCCGTGACGCGTTTGAACTCGTCCGCTAGTTTCGCGGTTTCCGGTTTCGGCATATTTTTCTCGCGTAGTTGTACAACTTTGGCGCCGCCGTCCGCGATACCCTTCAAGACATCGACGGGCGAGCGTCCCGCGCAGAACTCCGAGGAGACCACCGGATAGACGTCCACCCGCGAGAATCGCGAGATTCGTTCTGACAATATCTCACTCATAGCTGCTCCGCCACGCAAGGCGCGGCCTTCTCTTCGTTTTCCGTCTTCCCGTGTTCAGGGTAGGTTATGGGGGCATCCAAGTTTATGAATTCGTATTCGGGGGAATCGGTGAACAGGTTGTCTTTTATTGTTTCAAGTTTTTCAGTCGTCGCTTTTATCGCATGTTCCGACTGGTCTATGCCGATCCATCTCCTGCCACGAAGATGGGCGGAATTCAAAGTTGTTCCAGAACCGCAAAAGCAATCCAATACAACGCTTTCCGAGTTCGAGGATGCGCGAATTATCAAATCCAGCATATCGGAGTTCTTTTCCGTTGGATATTTGGGGTATTGCGGGTCCTTGTATTCCCAAATGTCCTGCACCCTTTTGCCGTCGCTCTCGTCGGCGAATATGATTTTCCTGGGATTCCCTGTCGAAGACCATTCAATCAAACCCATTTCATTCCATTTCTCCAATGTTTCCACGTCTGTTCTCCAATGCCTGCCCTCGGGGGGAGCAATGCCTTTGAATGGAAGATTTGATTTTCCGTTTTCCGTTTTTCGCATGGCTGATCGTCGAGGCCCTGCCTTTGGAGATTTTGAAATCGCCGTTTGTGGCGAATGGCGGATCGATGTAAACCAAGTCTATTTTTCCCTTTAACTTTCTATCATTCAAGAGATAGTTCAACCCTTGGATATTGTCGCTTTTTATCAGTAGGTCGCGCATTCGTCATTCCTTTGCCGTATGTGTCGGCTACAGTTGATATAAAAACTCGCGCAGCACCAAAGCGCTCATTATGGAGTCAGTTGCAAAAGTCTGAACGACCGCGCTTAAGGTGGTCTAGTAGTTCGTTTTGTTTTCTCCTTCAACCGAGGGATGCGAGGGACTCTTCTACGCGTGCGAGTTTCGCGCGGGTCTCCGCGAGTTTCGCGCGGGCCTCCTCGACTACTTTCGGCGGTGCTTTCGCCAGGAATTTCTCGTTCGCGAGTTTCGCGGTCGAGCCTTTTATCCAACCCTTGATCTCTTTCTTTTGCTTCGCGAGTTTCGCGCGTTCGGCGTCGAGATCGACCAGTCCCTCCAGGGACATGAAGACCGCTCCGGCATCGGTTACTATTGATGGAGCCGCGGCGCTTTTCGGTTCGAAATCGGCGTCTATCGCGAAGGATTCGGCGCGTGTCAGGGTGATTATGGAGGAACTCTCCGCCTCCAGAAACTCCGCGGTTTCCGCGTCAGCCGGTTTGAAGATGTAGTCGATTTTTTTCGATGGCGGAATGTTGTAGCTCGCGCGCAGGTTTCGAGCCGCTTTGACGACCGCGAACTTCGCGGACATTCCGGCGAGCAGCTTCTTATCGGGGGTGATGACTTTAAGCAGCTCGTCTCCGTTTGGATAGGGCGAATCCGCGAGAATCGCGGATTCGGTAATGTATCCCAGCTGGTGCGTCAGCTCCTCGGTTATGAACGGCATAAACGGGTGTAGGAGTTTGAGTGTCGCGAACAGCGCGTAGTCGAACGTGTCGAGGGTTTTGTCTCTGGTTTCAACGTTTTTGAAGTCGTTTTTCGCGCATTCGATATACCAGTCGCAGAACTCGCTCCAGACGAAGTCGTATAGGGTGTGGGCGGCCTCGTGGAAGCGGAACGCGTCCAGGGACTTGTTCACCGCCTCCGCGGTCTGCGCTAGTCTTGCGAGTATCCAGCGATTGTTCGAGCCGAGGCGCTCGTCGTTCCAGAGTTCCGCGAGAATCGCGGGTTCGGATTTCTCCGCGAAGTTCGCGGAACCGCCGCTTTGAATTGAGCGGAAGCGGGCGGCGTTCCATAGTTTGTTGGCGAAATTTCTGCCTATTTCACATTTTTCGTTGCTGTAGAGGATATCCTGACCGAGCGGCGCGATGTAGATTATCGAGAACCGCAGGGCGTCCGCGCCGTATTGCTCTATCACGTCGAGTGGGTCGGGGCTGTTTCCGAGGGATTTACTCAATTTCTTTCCGCCAGCGTCGCGGATTATGCTCGTGAAATAGACGTTTTTGAATGGGATTTCGCCTTTGAACTCGATGCCCGCCATTATCATTCTGGCAACCCAGAAGAAGATTATGTCGGGACCGGTCACGAGATCGTTGGTGGGATAGAAGAACTTCTGCTCGTCGGTCTCCTCGGGCCATCCCATAATTGAGAACGGCCAGAGCCAGGAGCTGAACCAGGTGTCCAGAACGTCCTCGTCCTGGCGCCATTTTCCCGGTTTGCCGGCCTCCTCCGGGGATTGGACGCCCACATACGTCTCTCCTGTTTCGTCGTTGTACCAAGCCGGTATGCGGTGTCCCCACCAGATTTGGCGGCTGATGCACCAGTCCTTGATGTTCTCCATCCAGTGGAAGAATGTTTTCGTCCAGCGTTCCGGATGGAATTTGATGTCGCCGTTTCTGACCGCTTCCATCGCCGGTTTCGCGAGCTCGTCCATTTTGACGAACCACTGCTCGCTGATTCTAGGCTCGATTGGGACGTCTCCGCGCTCGGAGTATCCGACGCTGTGGCGGTGCGGCTCGATTTTGACGAGAAGACCTGTCTCTTTCATCATTTCGACGACTTTCTTTCTGCATTTGAATCTGTCTAGTCCCTCGAATTCGGGCCCTGCCGCGGTGTTCATACTGGCGTCGTCGTTCATAATGTTGACGAATTCGAGATCGTGCCTCTGTCCGACCAGGAAGTCGTTGGGATCATGAGCCGGCGTTATCTTAACGCAACCCGTTCCGAACTCGGGATCGGCGTGCTCGTCGGCCACGACGGGAATCACTCGGTCCGTCAGCGGAAGATCGATTGTTTTTCCCACGATGTTCTTGTAACGCTTGTCTTCCGGATTCACGGCTACGGCCGTGTCCCCGAGCATTGTTTCGGGACGCGTGGTGGCTATTTCGAGGAATCCCGAACCGTCGGAGAGGGGATATTTGAAGTGGTGGAACGCTCCGTCGACGTCTTTGTAGATTACTTCCTCGTCGGAGAGGGCCGTTTTTGACGCCGGGCACCAGTTTATCATGCGCTTTCCGCGGTGGATCAGTCCTTTTTCGTAGAGTTCCACGAAGACCTTTCGCACGGCGTCGCTCAATCCATCGTCCATAGTGAAGCGGGCGCGCTCCCAGGCGCAGGCGGTTCCGAGAGTTTTCAGTTGCTTTACGATGGTGCCGCCGTATTGCTCCTTCCATTCCCAGACTCGTTTGATGAATTCCCCGCGCCCGAGTTTGTCGCGGCCTGTGTTCTCCTTTTCGCGCAGGTACGCTTCCACCTTGCTTTCCGTGGCGATTCCGGCGTGATCGGTTCCCGGAAACCAGCAGACCTCGAATCCCATCATTTTTTTGCGTCGAATCAGAATGTCCTGAAGGGTGTTGTTCAGGACGTGTCCCATAGTCAGAATGCCGGTGACGTTTGGCGGGGGGATGACTATGGAATACGCGGGTTTCGCGGATTTCGGGTCGCCGTGGAAGCAACTTTCGTTCTGCCAGACCGGCCGCCATTTCGCCTCGGCTGCCCCTGGCTCGTATGTTTTAGGCATATTCGAATCGCTCATATCTCTCCTTTTATGTGTTTTGATGTCCCCTTTTGAAGGGGGAGTGGTCGCGGTCGCCCGGAATCGAGGCTGTAAAATAGCCTTGGGGCGCGTTCTTGCAACTGTTTCGCGTAATAAAAGCGGAAATCGCCGAGGAGCGGGTAAGGGGGCGGTCGTGGATAGTGGGCAGTGGGGGAGGCAGAGGAGGGGACAGGGGGAGAGGGGAAGTGAACCGTGGGGAGTGGGAATGTTGAACAGGAGGGAAGGTAGGGACGGGGTAGAGAAGTTTAATGTGGATTTCGCTCACCACCGATGCTCTTCGAGAAGCTACTTCGACAGGTTCGGCACAGGTCAGGGCAGGGGAGGTCGGTGGGATCGTCTCGGAATGGATGAGATTGTGGAGAAACGCTCTTGCGCAAGGGGGCTTTTGATGTATATTTTCCAGGGTTTCGATCAATCGGAGGAATTATGCGTAAAAAGAAATCAATGCGGACGGGAGAGGCGGCAGAGTATCTTGACGTCTCCAAAGCGAGCATAACGAACTGGGTCAGAAGCGGGCGTCTGAAGGCGTCGACCACGCCTGGAGGACATTATCTTTTCACGAAGGAGGTTCTTGACGCTTTCGCTTTGGAGCGCGGCATGATTCCACCGGAACCGCTTCGCCCCGACGCTTCCGAAAAGTATAAAATTCTTGTGATAGACGATGACGAGGCTTTCCGCTCGTTCACCCGCGAAGCGCTCGACACATACACGGGATATGAGTTGAGAGAGGCGGAGGATGGTATGCAGGGGGCTTTGATCACCGGAGCTTGGCGTCCGGATATGATCATCGTCGATCTGCGTATGCCGAACATGAACGGAGTGGAGTTTTGCGAGTTCGTCAAGAAAGATGATTCGATGGCGCATACCAAACTGGTGGTAGTCAGCGCGTATCTGGCACCGGAGGTGAGGGAGGCTGTCGAGATACTGGCTGTCGACGCTGTTTTGGACAAACCCGTGCGGTTGGGTAGATTCGTGGCGACCATTGGCAAACTGGCGGACTTGGAAATCGGCTGAAGCCGTATGGAGAAAAACGAGATGAAGACATTGAAACTACCGCGGCACATTCGCTTGGCCGCATTGCAATGCGACTTCGAGGGTGGAGAGGACAACACGCTTCGCATACCGGAATTATGGCGGGAATTCGCGGATGCCGGTGTGGAGTTCGTTCCGGCTCCTTTGGCGGCGCTTGATGTCGAGCTGCGGGCTAGACGGGTCGGAGGCTGTGG
>JAADHT010000059.1 GCA_013151705.1 Kiritimatiellota bacterium
CCGCTTGTGGGAATAATGTTCCTGATGGCGTCCCAGAGCGCGTTTTTCAGCCCCTCGTTCAACGCGTCGCTGCCGGAAATCTTTCCCGAGACCGAGATATCCCGCGCGAACGGAGCGGTCGGTCTCCTTTCATTCATCGCCGTAATCACCGGAGTCGGCCTGGGTGTTATGCTGAAAGGAGCGGCTGGCGATTCTCTGTGGATTTGCGGAATTGTCTTGAGCTCCATTTCGGTAGTCGGCATCCTCACGGTCACCCAAGTTCCTTCGGGTAAAACTCCGGGCGAGAAAAAACTTTGGAACTGGAATCCGATCCCGGAGGCGTTGGAAGGTTTCCGCCTTCTTCGTTCCGATAAATCAGTGCTTATGGCGATACTCGGAGAATCCTATTTTCTCTCAATCGGGACCGCGTTGCAGGCGCTGCTAATGATTTTCGCCAAGTACTCCCTGAATCTCACCCACGAGACCGACATCGGCATCGTCCAACTCGCTCCGGCCATCGGCATAGGAATCGGATGCTATCTCGCCGGCAGGCTCTCCTCTGGAAAAGTCGAACTGGGAATGGTGCCGTTCGGCGCGCTGGGGCTGGCGGTTTTCATGTTCACCACACTCTACTTCACGGGTGATTCCGCGAATATCGCGGGTTGCGTCGTCTATCCCAACGTGATAGCGAGTCTCTTTCTGCTGGGTGTTTTCGGCGGAATTTTCGTGATCCCGCTACGGGCCTACCAGCAACGCTACGCCAAACCGGAGACGAGAGGGCTCCTGCTCGCCAACGCCAACCTAATATGCTTTTCGATGATGATGACTACCGGCTTGATCATGCTCGCGCTCACGGGTGGCGACAACTCAGCGGCAGCCGCCAATTCCAGCGGGTTCCTGCCGTTTCTGAAAGAGTGGTGTCTGACACTTGATCCAGGTTCGATCTTTCTGATAATCTCCACCCTGACGCTGATCATCTCCATCGCGGCCCTCGCGATGCTGCCGGATTTGGCGTTTCGCTTCGCGGCGCTCGCGTTTCTGCAAATATCATACCGCATCGAAATAACCGGCAGGGAAAATATTCCGGAGGATGGACCGGCTCTGATACTCTCGAACCACGTATCCTTCATAGACGGCCCGCTTATCTCGGCGACCTCCTCGCGCATAATAAGGTTTCTGATAATCGAGGAGTTCTACAACATACCGTTCGTCAAACGGATATTCGACTGGCTAGGATTCATCAGCGTTCCGGAACCAAACCGGCCGAAAGGAGTGAAAACCGCCATCCGCAAGGTACGCGAAGCTTTATCCCACGGCGAGTTGGTCTGCCTGTTTCCTGAAGGCGGACTGACCCGAAACGGCATCATGGGCGAATTCAAAAAGGGCTACACGATGATGATCCCAAAAAACTGCGACGTCCCGATCATCCCGATACACATGAGCGGCGCATGGGGCAGCATATTCTCGCACTATTTCGGGTCAATCAAACTCCGAAAACCCCGCAAATACCCGTACCCGATACGCATAACGATCGGATCTCCCCTCCCCTCGGACATACCGCCTGAAAAACTGCGCCAGGTGATATGCGAACTCGACGCCGAGGGAGCCATGCGACCGGAACGAGGTGAAATGCCGCTGCACGCGAGATTCGCGAAACGCGCGAAACGCCACCCCTTCTCAAAAATCGTCCACAACGCCCCGAGCTCGAACGACGAGAAAAAAGGAGCCGACGAGGATGGTGTCGCGAACATCGCTCTTCTTATCCGCGCCCTGCTTCTCAGCCGCGGGATTCGCGCCCTGACATCCCAAAAACGAATGGGAATACTGCTTCCAAACTCCACCGCCGTCGCCACTACGGTTCTCGCCGCGTTTTTCGCCGACAAAACGCCGGTGATTCTCAATTTCACGGTTTCAAAGGATATAATGAAAAAAGCCGTAGCCAAAGGCGGAATGGATGTCATACTGACGAGTAAACTGTTCATCCACAAAGCGAAAATCGAAAAGCTGCCTCAAATGATATTTCTGGAGGACGTGGCGAAAAAAATTCCGGCATCCGCGAAATTCGCGGTCGCCACGACCGCGATTCTCGCGCCGTCGTGGTTGATCACCAGGATTTTCTCGCGGCAATCGCGGAAAGACGTCGACCGCGAAGCGGTTGTGATATTCTCCAGCGGTTCGAGCGGTGATCCCAAAGGCGTCGCGCTCTCGCACCACAATCTAAACAGCAACGTCGCCGCCGTGACCGCGATAGCCGCATGGATTCCGAAAGAGGACACTATACTCGGAAACCTCCCGTTGTTCCACTCTTTTGGAATCACCACGGGCTTCTGGCTTCCGATACTAACGGGAACCAAGGTGGTTTACATGGCGAATCCGCTAGATCTGCCGTTGACTGGAAAAACGGTACAGCGACACCGCATAAGGATAATGCTGGCTACGCCGACGTTTCTCCAGGCATACACCCGCAAATGCACGAAGGAGCAATTCGCATCCCTCAGACTGGTGGTCGCCGGAGCGGAAAAACTGCGTCCGAACATCAAAGAGGCGTTCAAGGAGCTGACGGGACTGGAAGTCGTCGAAGGCTACGGTTGCACTGAGCTATCCCCCGTAGCCTCCGTGAACGTAACCAAAGACATAGAGGATCTCGGCACAAAAGCCGCCGTCGAAGGCAGCGTGGGGCCGGCACTGCCCGGAATAGCCGCGAAAATCGCGGATCCAGACACATTGAAGGAACTACCTGTCGGCGAGGAGGGACTTCTGCTAATCAAGGGGCCCAATGTGATGATGGGATACCTGAAGGGGGAAAATAAGAAATCCGAAATCCGAAATCCGAAGCGGGAGGAAACGGAGAACCGGGGGAACGGAGAGGGAGAGAGGGGAATATCCAATATTGAATCTTCAATTTTCAATTCTCAATTGGAAGAGGGGAGAGACGGGGAGAAGAGGAAAATAGGGTTGGATCCCCACCGCCCCCGCGTCGGTGGAATCGGAGACGCGGAGACTGATACAGACTCGAACACCACCGATCGATCTCCGTCTTCCATGTCCTCCCCAGTCCCTTCCCCCTCCCCGCGCGACGACGCGATAGACTGGGAATTGACCAACTCCGTCATCAAAGACGGTTGGTACAACACCGGGGATATGGCGAAGATGCGCGCCGACGGCTACATCTCGATAACGGGACGTCTCTCGCGCTTCAGTAAAATCGGAGGTGAGATGGTTCCACACGAATTCGTCGAGTCGGCAATATCCGCGATAATCGCGTCCGACACCCGAGGCCTGGCCGTATCCGGAGCTCCAGACCGGAAAAAAGGCGAGAAACTGGTGGTCTTGACCACCCCTGAAATGAACATGGAGCCATCCGCGATTATCGCGCGACTCCGCGAGAATGGCGATATGCCGAATCTCTGGATCCCCAAAGCCGACGATTTCATAGCGGTCGACGAACTCCCGATGCTAGGTTCAGGCAAACTCGATCTGAAACGCCTGAAAGAGATGGTCGCGAAAGTCGTTGAGACGCGATAAGATTGCCCACCACTCCCTGAAACACCGCCCCATGGAGCAATCGCGGACGCTCAAGGACGCCTTGGACACACCGGTTCGTCCGCGACTGCCCCATGTGGGGCCGCGCTCTCCAGCTTCCAAATCCGCCACAATCGCCTCGCTGGTGAATCATAAAAACTCCGCCGGGACTTGATTTCACAGAGCTTCAATGTATATTTGTTGTTCGAAACGGGATCAGGGCAACCTTCTAAACCCAACGGGAAACATTAAAGATGATGATCGGCAAACTCCAGATACTTCTTTCAACCCTGCTTATCGCGGTAAAACTGTCAATTCCCTTGTCCGCGGAATCAGCGGTTTGGGCCGGCAAGCCGTCCCCCTCCCCTCCCTCCCCTTCAGCCGAATTGAAATTGACGGACGAGGAGCGAGTCTGGCTGAAATCGCATCCAGTGCTCCGCGTCCACAACGAGATGGAATGGCCGCCGTTCAACTTTTTCGAGAACGGCAAGCCGAAAGGACTTTCGATAGACTACATGAATCTTCTGGCCAAGCGTCTGGGCGTTGAAGTAGAATACGTCACGGGACCGACTTGGAACGAGTTTCTTGGGATGATCCGCCGCAAAAAGCTCGATGTGATCCTCAACATAGTGAAAACCCCCGACCGCGAGAAATACATTTTCTTCACGGAGCCGTACGCTCAAAACCCGAACACCATCATATCACAAAAATCCGCTACGTTCAAAACGATCGAACAACTAAACGGCCACGTCGTCGCCTTCCCAAAGGGCTTCTTCTACGAGGAGGTGCTGAAAAAGAGTTATCCATCCATAAAACGGCTGCCGTTGAGAAATTTGTCCGAATGCCTGACGGCGGTGGCCGTCGGACGGGCGGACGCCGCTTTGGGCGAGATGATAGCGGTACAGTACCTTATCAGGAAAAACATGCTGTCGAACCTGAAAATAAGCGGTTCGCTGGATGTGGGGAATCCCGATCTGAAAAACCTCCGGATCGGCATCAGGAAGGATTGGCCGATATTCCTATCCATTCTAAAAAAAGCTATGGCAACCGTCTCCATCCGCAAAATGTCGGCTTTGCGGCAATCTTGGATGGATGCCGGTAAAAGTTCCCGCGGAACGGAGATCAAATTGACCGACAGCGAACTGCAATGGCTCTCGCGCCACCATACCGTGAAATTCACCGGCGATCCCGAATGGCTTCCGCAGGAGGCGTTCACCGAAGACGGGCAGTACATAGGAATGGTGGCGGACTACCTTATCCTAATCGAGCGAATGATACCTCTGAAATTCGAGCGCGTTCCGGTCAAGAGCTGGGAGGATGCCGTGAATCTGGCCGAAACCCGGAAAGTCGACGTCCTTTCTGAAACCACCGGCAACGGCGAACGGAAGAAGTATTTGACATTCACCAATCCCTATCTGGATTCCCCCGTCGTCATCATGGTGAGAAGCGACGAGACACCGATAACATCCGGAAGCGAGTTGCGAAACAAGGAGGTGATATTGGTCCGCGACTACGGATATGTGGAAGACGTTCTCAAGCTTTATCCGAACATCAAGCCGATCTACGTGAACACTGTGAAGGATGGATTGTGCCTCCTCTCATCAGGAAAGCACGACGCCATGGCCGTGACCCGCTCCACAGGCAACTACGCTTTGATGGAGGAGGACATAGAGAACCTCGACATCACACTCACCACGTCGATAAGCATCAAGGTGGGTCTTGGAATCCGCAAGGATTGGCCGGAGCTTGTGTCGATACTCAACAAATGCTTCGCGAACGTGACCGCCCAGGAGGCGCAGTCGGTCAGCGACAAATGGATTTCCAAAATCGTCTCCGGGACCAAGGTCATCGAACAGCCAACTCAAAGCATAATATACACACTCGGGATAATCGTCGGATCGATGCTTCTCCTATTCCTCATCACATGGTTGCTGATCCACCTTTTCGGAGACCGTCTCTCTGAAAACCTGCAAAACTCCAGCGTGAAACTGGTCGGAATCATCGGGATGTCGATTTTCCTCGCCGCTATCATAATCGGCGCTACGTTGGGTCTGCGCGACATAGAAAGGCGGGCAAGGGTGAACATGGGCAGGATTTTGAAAGCGGTGGCGGAAACGACGAACGACGCTTTGAACGAGTGGATAAGATCGGAGGAGGAGGGCATAGAGCATTTAGCGGAACAAAAAAATCTCGTGTCAGCCGTGATCAAACTCCTAGCGACGTCCAGAAACCGCTCGACCCCGCTTGACTCCAAAACACTCGATGAAATTCGCCGGATATTCAAAACGAGGCGCACGAAATCCGTAAACATCGGATTTTTCATCATCGCCCCCGACCGCTTGAACATAGCCTCCATGCGCGACGCCGACATCGGCGAGAAAAACATCATATTCCGTCTCCGTCCCGATTTGCTGGAAAAAGCCTTCAGCGGCAAAACAGTGTTGGTTCCCCCCATCTGGCGGAACGCGCCCCCGAAAGACAAAAAAAGCGAACTGAAGAAACGCGCGGCCAGTATGTTCCTGGCAACCCCGATCAAAAACGACACCGGAAAAGTAATCGCCGTCTTGACCCTGCGCTACAATCCCGAAAAGAAATTCTCACGCATTTTCCACTCGGGACGCATCGGGGAAACGGGAGAGACCTACGCATTCGACGAATCCGCGCGAATGCTTTCCTCGACCCGCTTCCCGAAGGAGCTCAAACGTCTTGGACTACTCAAGGACGACCAATCGAGTATTCTCAACGTCAGAATCACGAATCCCGGAGTGAACCTTCTGGAAGAACCGGGAAAAGCCATTCCTCTGGATAAAAGGTCTCCAACACTGGCGGTCGCTCAAGCCATAAAAGACCATTCGGGCATTGATATTGCCGGATACCGCGACTACCGGGGAGTCAAGGTGCTTGGACGATGGCTGTGGAACGACAAATACAAAATGGGACTGGTTAGCGAAATAGACGAGTCGGAGGTGCTAGATCCATACTACGCCGACCGCTCGATCATATTGAGCATTCTCACCGTCGCCGTGGTGCTGGCTTTCATACTCGTGGCCTTCTTATTGTGGAGCGGGGGACGAGCGAAGAGAAATCTGCGGAAAGCGCGCGACGAATGGGAAGCGATCGCCGAGAAACGGACGGAGGAGCTGGTGGAAGCGGAACGCCAAAGCAGACTGCTGCTCGAATCCGCCGGAGAAGGTATTTTCGGTGTGGATCGCGAAGGAAAGGTGACTTTCGTCAATCCCACCGCCCTCGAAATGCTGCAATACCCCGCCGATGAGCTGATCGGCCATGGCATCCATGAGAAGATACACCACTCGCACGCGGATGGCGAAAAATACGACATCAACGATTGCCCGATGTGCGAGTCATACACGAAAGGAATACGCAAAACAGTTGACGACGAGGTTCTCTGGCGCAAAGACGGCACCGCTTTCCACACACATTGCGTCAGCACGCCGATGGAGTCGGAAAAAGGAGTGGTTCTGGGAGCGGTCATAACCTTCAGCGACATCACCGAGCAAAAAAAAGCGAAGGAGATCCTTTCGAAAGCGAAGGAGACCGCCGAAGCCGCGACCAAGGCCAAAAGCGACTTTCTGGCGAATATGAGCCACGAAATCAGAACCCCGATGAACGCCATAATAGGAATGAACCACCTGCTTCAAAAAACGGATCTCGACGAAAAACAGTCGAACTATGTTTTGAAAACGGACCGGGCCGCCCACAACCTTCTCGGAATAATAAAATTCTGGACTTCTCCAAGATCGAGGCCGGAAAGCTGGATATCGAAAATGTCGAGTTCAATCTGGAGGAGGTGTTGGACAACCTGGCCAACCTCACGAGCGACAACGCCCAGAAAAAAGGTCTGGAGTTGATTTTCAACGTCATTCAGGACGTGCCTTGCGAACTTGTCGGCGATCCGCTCAGACTTGGACAAGTCCTACTCAACTTCGTGAGCAACGCCATCAAATTCACGGAGAAAGGCGAAATCATAATCTCGGTCGAATTGCGGGAGAAAACGAAAAACGAGGCGAGATTGCTCTTCTCCGTGAAAGACAGTGGAATCGGTTTGACGGAGGAGCAGCGCAAAAAACTGTTTCAGTCATTCTCACAGGCCGACACCACAACAACCAGAAAATTCGGCGGCACCGGACTCGGTCTGGCCATCTCGAAAAAACTCGTCGCTCTCATGGGCGGCGACGTCAGGGTGAAAAGCGAATATGGGAAAGGCTCGGAGTTCTTTTTCGACGTGAGATGCGGAATACAGGCCGGCGACAAAAAGAGCTACTCGTTGCTGGCCGGCGACCTGAAGGGAACAAAGGTCTTGATCGTCGATGACAACGAGGCCGCGAGAGAGGTGCTCCAAAGCTACGTCGAGGATTTTCAATTTGAAGTCGGCGCGGTCGCGTCGGGCGAGGAAGCGCTAAAGAAAATAGAGGAAGTCCTCCAAACCGATCAAAAACCATACGATTTAGTCTTGATGGACTGGAAAATGCCGGGAATGGATGGTCTTGAAACGGCAAAGGTAATTAAAACAAAAAAGTTCATGTCCAAAATTCCGCAGATAATAATGGTGACGAACTACGGCCGCGAGGAGGTGATGGCCCGCGCCGAGGAAATCGGAATTGACGCGTTCCTCATCAAACCAGTCGGGCAATCAATGCTGCTTGACACCATAATGAGCACGTTCGGCAGATTCGCTGAAACCGCGTTGAAACGGACTCCGTCGAAGAAAAAAGTGACGAAAACATCATTCGCGGGCACCAGGATTCTGCTTGTGGAGGACAACGACATCAACCAGGAAGTCGCCATCGGCCTTCTGGAGGACGCCGAGGTGGAAGTTGATGTGGTCAACAACGGACAGGAGTCCGTCGACGCGCTGAAAAACAAAGGCGAAACCTTCTACGACATAGTGTTGATGGACCTTCAAATGCCGATTATGGATGGATACACCGCGACGACCAAGATACGAAACACCTTGGGATTCTCGAAGTTGCCGATCCTGGCGATGTCCGCCGACGCGATGATGGGAGTGCGCGAACGTTGTCTGGATGTCGGGATGAACGATTATCTGACGAAGCCGATAGACCCTCAAGTGCTATTCGGAGCGTTGCGCGAATGGTTGGAAATCGAAGGTGGCGAAGCAGACTCAAAAGAGCCGCGCCCACCTTCCCTTTCCCCTGAAACCATAAACATCGAAGGTTTGGACGTGAAGTCCGGCGTAGCCAGAGTCGGAGGAAACTTGAATATCTACGTGAACATACTTCGAAAATTCACAGCGAACCATGCGAACGTCGCGGAAGAGATCAAACGGGCGATGGGCGACAGCGACTGGGATACCGCCGAACGAACGGCGCACACGATGAAGGGAGTAGCTGGCAACATAGGAGCGAATCAAGTGTTCAAATGCGCCGTCGAACTCGACGCGCTGTTGACAAGGGCGGTGAAACAAACGAAGGACGGCGGCGGAATGCCGTTCCAGGAGGAGAAAATAAACGCCATCTTGGACGAGTTGGCGAAACTGACCGCGGACCTGATCGAGAACATCGAGAAATCGCCTATTCTCGCCGACGAGAGGGATGCCCCCCCGCGACAAGACGCTGATCCCGCGAAACTAGCGGAGTTGACCGCGAAACTAGCGGAACTCCTGGAGGACAACGATTCGGAAGCGCGGGCGGTGGTAGAGGAGATTATGAAACTGTCGGATGATCCCAAACTGAGCGAAATCGCCGAATTGGTCTCCGACTACGACTTCGACGAGGCATTGAAATTATTAGGAATTGAAAATTAGGAATTAGGAAATGAAGGTTGCGGAGAAACAGACAGTCTTGGTCGTGGACGACGCCACGGAGAACATAGACGTGATAGTAGGACTGCTGAAAGACCATTACCGCGTAAAGGCGGCGGTCAACGGAATGAAGGCGCTGAAAATCATAGAATCGAAACCTCCGGATCTCATCCTCTTGGACATAATGATGCCGGAAATGGACGGACTCGAAGTGATAAGACGCCTTAAGGCCAATCCCGCGACAAGCGAAATCCCAGTGATCTTCCTGACCGGAAAAACAGATGCGACCGACGAGACGAAAGGCTTCGAGCTGGGAGCGGTGGACTACATATCAAAGCCGTTCAACCCGGCGGTGGTCAAAGCCAGGGTGGACACCCAGATGGAGCTCGTCTCCCGACGCCGCGAGACGGAGCGCCTCCTAAGCAACATACTTCCAGAGAAAGTGATAGCGGATCTGAAGGAATCGGGAGCCTCGAAACCGGAACTCTTCCCGAATGTGACCGTGTTCTTCTCCGACTTCGTCGATTTCACCAAACTTTCCGCGGAAACCGCGCCGGAAACCCTCATCAGCGAGCTATCAGACATTTTCACATCCTTCGACGATATAATAGAACGCAACGATTGCGAGCGCATAAAAACCATAGGCGACGCGTATCTCGCGGTCTGCGGGATGCCTAATGAGAATCCCGACCATGCGGCGAATCTGATTCGGGCGGGCCTGGAAATGATCTCGTTTCTCGAACGACGCAATGCGACCTTCAAGTTGAAATGGAGGGCTAGAGTCGGAATCCATAGCGGACCGGTGGTCGGAGGCATAGTAGGCGTGAAAAAATATCTCTACGACATCTTCGGAGACACAGTGAACACCGCCTCCAGAGTCGAATGCGCGTCCGAGCCGATGCGTGTCACGATCTCCCAGGCGACCCGCGATCTGGCATCCGAAGCGTTCGCGTTCACCCCCCTCGGCCCCGTCGAGCTGAAAGGAAAGGGCGCGGTCGAGCTCTTCACCGTGGATTAATCCGCAAAACCCGGCAAACGTGTTCCACAGGGACACATCCGCGATTTTCGCGAAACAGGTAAGTCGCTCCTTTCAGGGCGACATTCCATCGACCAAACGTTCCATGCGAAAAGAATCTATAGCGCCGCGGTAGTCCTCCGAAATCACCGCCATCTCTCCAAAAAGGGAGCCGTCTCTCAAAGTGATCAAGGTTTTGTCCACGTTCACGGTAATCCTCACGAAAATCCTCCTTTTGAATCGCGGCAAACAGCAGTTCAATCACACTATTCCATCTCGATCGCATAATTTGTCAATCCTTTTGAAAAACACTCTATTTCGAGATTTTTTTCAATTCCGGGAACGCCGACATCAAATCCTTGGTCAAAACAGCGCCGTCCCGCAAGGCGCTGGAGCTCTCTTTTTCAGCATCGTCCGTTCTTCCTTTGAAGAGAAGAAGCCTGGCAAGCCAAACACGGTTTTCAGGGACGTTTTTAATGTCCAGCGATTTTCTGAAAAACACGATGGCGGCATCGACATCGCGCAACTTGACATGCGTCTGCGCGACATTCGAGAGAAGATCAGCCTTGTATGGGGAATCAAACTCCAACGCCTTGCCGTAGGACTTCAAAGCGGCTCGATAGCGTTTCTCGCGAAAATGGATGGAGCCCGTCGCGAACCTCGCGCGGACATGAGACGGCTCGAGTTTCAAACACCTCTCGTACAGCCGAAGGGCGCCGGCATAATCACCGCGCTCCTGACGCGCCAAACCCGCGAAATACGCGGATTCCGGATCCTCCCGCTTTGTTCGAGTTTCCAAACTCCAAAAAGCTAGACTGTCGCTCCAAGAATTCAAAGCGACGCGGTTGAAATGGAGCATAAACGGGAAAACGCAGATGCAAAGCGCGATGGAGCAACGACGGCCCACCCTCGGCAAAGATTCCACAAACACGCCAACAGCGAGAAAGAGTCCCGCCAAAGGGAAATAACTGTATCTATCGGCCATGATGAATTGGTCGGCGTATCTGATATGCGCGATCGACGGCAGAAAAGCGATTATGAAAAAGAGCCCTCCGAACGCGACTCTTTTATCGTATTTGGAGAAACGCCACATAAAAAACGCTAAAACCGCGCAACCGACGATTATAAGCCACGGGGCGAATGAGAATAACATCGAGTCGGAGGGCCAAAGATACCGATGCTCCATAACGCCGACCATAAAAAAACGTTTGATCCATTCCGAAACAGCGAAAACCGCGCCGGAAACCAATTTCGCCGCCGGAGCGTCCACCGCCGCTCGAAACGATCCGAAAAGATTGACGCCGACCACCAAAACGGCCGAAATAAACAGCGCGAGAATCGCGGAAAGCCCACGGCACCGAGCTCGAAGCCAATCCGACGATAAAATGGAATTTGATTTCCCGGACGCTTTCGCGTCGGAAAAACACAACTCATAAGCGAGCAGGATGAATGGCAGCACGATCATCACAGGTTTCGAAAGCATCGCGGCTATGCCTAAAACGACGACGAAGGTCAAACGGAGCCACCCGCTCTCCACACCTTCATTTCGCGGAAGTCGCGCCTCCCCTTTGGCAGCGGAATTGAAATCCGCATACGCGAGAATCGCGGAAAGGCCGAAAAACGCCGCCAAAAGGTCTTTGCGGCCCATGCACCAAGCGACCGGCTCGACTTGCAATGGATGCGAAGCGAAAGTCAGCGAAACCGCTATCGCTCCAAGCCAGCTCATCCTCAAACGACGGGCCAGCGCCAACACCAGAATAGAGTTCGCCGCATGCAGCAGAAGATTGTCCAAATGTATCGGCAAGGGCGTTTTGCCGAAAACCGCGGTCTCTAAGAAATAAGTGGTGTACGTCAGAGGGATGTAGAGGTTCTCCTCGGAACAGCCTCCGGTACGCCAAATGGAAAGGAAAGAGTGTAAATCAAAACGCCCCAAAAGGGGATTGAGGATTATGTAAGGATCGTCATCGTACCCGACAAACGGAAAGTGGACACAGGGCCAGTAAACCGCGAGAACCGCGACGGCGACGCAAATGAAAATAATCACGCCCGGTTTCAAAGGACCGCGGAAACCTTCCTGACGCGGAACGTCCATGTAGCTCCTCCTAGCGCCAGCCACACAAGACCAAGCGGCAGGCACGATGGCTCGGACTAGCAAACGACCGCGCCATATCCGACGGCCGTCACTTTACCGCGGCTTTCGCGGAAGCGGGCTGAACCAATGTAGTCGCCGCTTTGTCAATGGAAGCCTTCGCCTTTTCGAGGGATTTCGCGTCAGGCAGCTTGGCCATAATGACAATCAGGAAAACCAGCACGAAAATGGCGACCGTCTCGATCACGCCGAGCGCGATGAGATAGTTGGCGAATCCTTTTTCCGTATCTACGAAGGCCGAGCAGGCGCCAGCGGCGGCCTTGCCCTGCATCCAAGCGGAATAACCGATGGCCAATCCGGCCAAAACGCCGATTGCCAGGTAGAAAGGCCAATACCCCGCTCCTTTCTCGGCGAATGACGGGAACATAAGAAACATGGCGACGATACCGTAGATCGTCTGCGAAAACGGCGCTCCCGCCAAACCGATTAGCAGAAACGGAGCGGGTTTGTTTTGAGCATAGCATTTCTTCCAGGCGCCTATCGCCGCGGCGCATCCGGCACCAGTGCCCAATGCGGATCCAACCGCCGAAAACGCGATAACCGCGAAAGCTCCGATCTGTCCCAAAGCCGTCATCGTAACTTCATTCATTTCTCAATTCCTTTTTATTCAATCGTCTAATTCCGTTGAAAAACAAAATACACTTCGAGTCTCACACAGAGAAATTTTAATTTGCACCAATAAACGACTATATCAAGTCATTCCGCCGAAAAAACAGCAAAGAAAAAAGGCGGATGAATTCAGAGAGAGACGTTCGACGTTCGGATTCACTTATTGTATTGAACATCGAACATAACGCCTAAGCGTCATCTATGAAGCGCCCTGGTCAAATTCCAAAAGGCGGAGACAAGCTCGGGGCCGGCGGCCAACCAGATCAAAGTACCCCCCGCCAAACTCGGGCCGAACGGGATGTATGATTTCAACCCGCGTTTTTTCACAACAGCCAGCACAATCCCGAGTGTCGATCCGATTATCGCGCCGGCGAAAATGGTGACGAAAGCGGCCCGCGGCCCCAGGAGAGCGGCAATGGCTACTATATATTTCACATCCCCCCAGCCTAACGCGTCTTTTTTGACAAACATTCTGCCGGCAACCGCGAAAAGGGAGAAAAGGATTCCGAAAAGCGCCGCCGAAGCGCAGGAAAGCGAAAGAGCGATGAAAGAAGTCCGCGCCTGCCAAAACGCCGGGAAAAGGTATGCCCAGAACATTCCGAAAAACATGGCCGGATACGTTATTTTGTTTGGAATAAGTCGATGGTCGTAATCGATGAAGGAAGTCGAAACCATAAACATGATGGTAACGGCGTAGAGCGCGAACGCAGGAAGAATAAAATCGTTCGGCACTCTCAAAACGAAGAGTCTGAACCATGCGAACAAAAAAAGCGCTCCGGTAAGCAGCTCCACGCAAAAATAACGTGGAGATATGGGTTCAGCGCAATTCGAACACCGACCTCGAAGAAAAAGCCAGCTAAGCAGTGGCAGGTTCTCGTGCCATTTTATGCGGTGATCGCATTTCGGACAATGGGATGGTGGCGACACAACCGACTCACCGCGCGGAATACGCCAGATGCAAACATTGAGAAAACTCCCAACGCAAGCGCCGAAAACAAAAACGAAAACGGTTGGAATCAGCATATTATCCCACTAATTTGGATTGCAGCGCCGCCTAGCCAAAGGATCAAACATCGACAAGCGGGAGCACTTTCGCCGAAAGCGCCCTACGCAAGTCCCAGGGAACCATCGGCCGCGCGGAAGAACCGACGCGGCAACTCAATGACGCGGTGGCTGTGGGGCGCTCCTTCCGGAGCGGCGTTTAGTTTTCCGGAATGCCCGCCGCCAACACCACCGCGTTACTTGGGCACCGCTTCAAAAACATTCCAACTTTCAACGTCGATTCCCGCTTTTTCCAAGGCGCCTTTTGTTGAGCATCAACTTCACTTTGCCCTCCAGATCCTCCATCACGAAAGGTTTTGGAAGAAACTCATTGAGCTCGGATTCAAGGGACAAGACCCCATACTCGTTGCCAGTGTATCCGGAAATGAATACGACAGGCATCTCAGGAGCGGTTTCCCTGATCTCCTCGGCCAATTCAATCCCCGTCATACCATGTAAAATGATGTCGGACACAACCAAGTCCACCTTTTGCTCCGCCATCAAAAACAACTCCAAAGCCTCGGTACCCGAAGTGGATTGCAAAACCGTGTATCCGATTGCCGAGAACGACTCGAACATCATCTCCAGCAAAGAGGTCTCGTCGTCAACGATCAACAGAGTCGGGGATCCGCCATCAAACGTCTCACAGGCTCCATCTCCATGGTCCGTCTCGGCCATGGGAGAAACATCTTCGCTGATTAACGCTGGAATCATTATATTGAATTCCGCGCCTTTTTCGGGAGATGAATCCACAACGATAAAGCCGTTATGCTGCTTCACGATGCCATATACGGTCGAAAGACCGAGTCCGGTGCCTCTTCCACCTGATTTGTTTGTGAAAAAAGGTTCGAAAATATGTTTGATCACCTCATCGGTCATTCCGCATCCCTCGTCGACGACGGATATAAGCACGTAGTCCCCCGGAGGAACCGTGAAATTTCCATCGCTGAAAGGCTCGGCGATGAAGCTGGAGTCAGTGGAGATTACGTCTCCACCATCCGGCGCCATCGCCTCGACGGCGTTCACAACCAAGTTCATCACGATCCGCTCGATGTGTATCTTGTCGGAAAGAACATCGGGCAATTCCTTATTCAACTGCAGCTTGATCCGCGCCTTGTCCCTGGCAATCTCCTCCAGCATAGGAAACATATTCTCTATGATCCCGTTCGCATTCAAAGGAGCGAGGCGCATCACCTGTTTTTTACTGAACGCCAGCATTTGCTTGGTTATATCAGACGCCCGCTGACCGGCCTTTTTTATCTCCTCCACTTTGCGATGCGCCGGATCGCTTGGGGAAATCGTGCCGAGAAGTATTTCCGAATATCCCAGAATGGCAGTCAGAATATTATTGAAATCGTGCGCCACGCCACCAGCGAGACGCCCGACCGCCTCCATCTTTTGAGACTGTCTTATCTTGTTCTCAAGCTCGACTATTTTTGTAACATCCTTTTTAACCCCAATGAAGTGCGTGATGACTCCATTCTTGTCGCGGACGGGAGAAATAGTCGCATCCTCGTCGTATTCGCTTCCGTCTTTGCGTTTGTTGATGAAATGCCCCGACCACGTCTCGCCGGCCGTTATCGTCCGCCACAAATTCGCATAGTAATCGTCGGATTGGCGACCACTCTTGAGAATTGACGGTTTCCTCCCCACGACCTCGTCAATGGAATATCCGGTGAGTGTCTCGAAGGCTGGATTGACGTATTTTATGACAGCATCCAAATCGGTGATGAAGACAGCTTCCGTCGTCTGATTTATCGCTGGTTCGAGAAACTCCAGTTCGGCTTTAGCGACTTTGCCCTCGGTAATATCGACAGCGACCCCCGCTATTCCAACGACACGTCCGGATCTGTTTTTGACCACCGATTTCACACTATTGAACCATCTCTCGTTTCCAGTAGCTCCCTTCAAAAAAAGTTCTTCACGAGTGGAATCCATCTCCCCGTTCATCATACGCTCGTCGGTTCGACGCAACTTTTCCGAATAATCCTCAGGAAAAATATCGAAGTCGTCGCGGCCAATAATATCTTCAATCGACATACCAAGAAAATCGGTGAGAGCCTGATTGACCCAAATGTATTTGAAATCGGAATTTTTGATGAAAACGGGATATGGGATGAGAAAAAGCAGAGTCTCGAATCCAGCGTTGATTTCGCATTCAGACATCAACAATTGTTTTCTCGTTTTCACAGTCATACACGCAAAACCCTTTTCAGACACCATAACACGGCATTCACAAAACTACCAATCACCGATGCTGAATATATATTAGGAATCCGATGATTGCAAACGAGAAGGCCTCGCTGTATTGACTCCAAGCTGAAAAAACAGCGGACATGGCGCCGCTTACGCGCCAATAATCAAGAATATAAAAAAACAAACGTTGTATCGCGATATTTTTCTCGACACCGCGCAACTCGCGAATATCGTTATGGGATTCAACGAGATCGACGAGACCCGCGTCGCCGCCACCGGGGGATCTCAAGGCGGCGGGCTCACACTGGCATGCGCGTCCCTGGAGCCGCGGATAAACCGCGCCGCGCCGGCGTTCCCGTTTCTATGCGACTACAAAAGGGTTTGGGAAATGGATCTGGCGCAAGGCGCCTACGAGGAGCTGCCCAACTATTTCAGACAATTCGATCCTTTCGGCAACGCCACCCACACGGCGCTCACCTTCAAAACACTCGGAGAGGATGTTCTGATAACCGGAGCCGGCCCCATCGGGCTGATGGCGGTCGCCATAGCGAAACATGCGGGCGCGCGCCACGTGGTGATAACGGATATGTTGTCAAACATGTGCCATGGCGGCAGAATCGCCATGCTGGGCATCCCTTCGAACGACATGGCGATGGACTGGAACGCGGTCATCTTCAATATGATCACGATCAAGGGAATCTACGGACGCGAAATGTACAAGACCTGGTACATGATGCGGGCGATGCTCCAACCCGGACTCGACATATCACCAGTCATAACCCACAAATTCCCAGTCGCGAACTTCGCGGAAGCCTTCGAAACCATGCGCGCCGGAAACTCCGGCAAGGTAATCCTCAACTGGGAGTGATCACCTTGCATTCGCGCAAAAAAGAACGCTGTATTCATTTCGACCCGCGCTTTTTGAGAACTCCAAAAGCGGGATCGACTGGTGAGACGGAGTAAAGCTTCAAGTCATCCCTCAAACCGTTATGGACTGAAAGAAATTTCTTTAGTAGTTTCACCTTGACCACATTGCTCTCGGCGCTCGATAAACCAAATCTGTAAAGACCGGATTTCACACGGGAATCGCCGGGCGCCACCAAAAAACCACTCTTCTCAAGCGGTCCACCGGAATAAAGGACAACCTGATCGGAAGAGATCCCATGGGCTTGATAATCTTTGGGTGGTATTTTCAAAAAGAAAAGCAGCGTGGCATATTTGTACGGTTTGAAATTCTCATCCACATCCTCGGGATATATTGAGCGCGTAAGATACAGCACGTCTCGATCTCCCAGGCGTGGTTCAACATATTCAAGGGCCTCCACGAGAGGGGCGTCGAACGCCATCCTTGAACGTTGCTGATATCCGTCATCCCTGAAATAATCACTGAAGTAACCGCATATTTCAAAAATCCCCAAACCTAAAATAACAACAAGCGCCAATTTGACGACTCTTCGTAAAAAAGAGTCATCCGGCATGGTGCTTTTCCCAAATTCTGAAACTCCGGCGCACAGCAAAAATCTTGACGCCCCCACCCCCGTTAAAAGCATCCAAAAAGGAAAACCGTCAAGAGATCTGGTGCTATGTGAATAATCCATAGTCAAAATAGCGGCGCATGGATATACGATAAGAGACAATAAGACGAATCGGGCGAACGGGTCCCTTTTGATGCGGCGAACCATCCAGAACAAACCTAAAATGATAAATGGTAAAGTAAAAATGAAAAGTTCTCCAACACCCGTATTATGACGCGGATTGTCATCCCCGATCAAAAAAAGAAAGGACGGGGAAAAATAATCCACATATCTCATCGTTATTCGACGAGCGCACTCCAATATCCCGGGAGAATCCCGCCAAACGCTGATTTGGTTGAAACGCTCAGTCATTGCTTGCGGATTTGAAAAAAAAGACAGCGAAAGAGGAAGAAGAGATATCGCGAAAACAAAAGAGAAAACCACTAATTCCCTTTTTCGTTTAATAATCGACACACAGTAGGCGACCACGAAACTCGCAAGAAAAGCAGCAGTAGCCGGCCGCCCGCAATTGTGGGAATACATAACAAAGGCCCACGCTAATCCCGCAAAAAACGCAGCCGGCATTGAGCGTTTCCGCATCATTTTCCGAAGGAAAAAACATCCTAAAACAATTCCAAGCAACATAGGGGTGTAGCCACTCATTGTAGATCGGCTGACGGGAAACACCCAAGGTGAAAGCGAGAATAGAAAGGCGCTGCCCAACGACGCGTAACGATTCCGAGTAATATTGAAAACCAGGAAATAAAACGCGATGGACGCCAACAACAAATAGATGCCGGACGGCATTCGCACAACCCATTTGGAAAGTCCCCATACTTTGATCAATGGCGCAATGGTATAAACCATCACAGGGTCATGATAGTTGTCGAAACACCTGAAAAACACGGGAAGAAAAGTGCCATACTCATCCCGACCTGTCTCAAGTATGCTCCAGGCATTATAACCTATCGCGCACTCATCACCGTAGAAACCATTCGGAATCACATCCAATTCGACGAAATGAAGCGTCACGGAAACCACTGCGAGCAAAAACACGGCGACGATAAAAACGCGCTTGAAAATGCATTCCGACGGTTTCGCCGCATTACCAGCGAAAGATTTTTTTTCCGGACGATCACACATTAATACTCCTACCCCGGACGAGCCGGAACCGCCCCAAAACAGCAAGTTTCACAACCACCAAACAACAGGTAAGATAATATTTCACATTAGCGCCCCCCACTTCCACCGACTCCGCTTAATCAATAACCGAATCTACCGCGAATTCAAATCGATACAACAATAAGTTTCCAGATATTGTCGCCCGCGGGGTGCCGTGTTTTTTTATTTTCAAGTGTTTGCAGGATAAAACAGCGTCAACTCAAACAGGCTCATAGACAAGCAATCCTCATAGATGACATAACAAAATTCGAACTCTAACTTGAATTCGGGATTTCCATTCGTAAAAGCACCGGATTCAAAAAACACCTTTCTCTTCACATTTCATTCGTATCAACTCCAACCCGAGTTTCAGTGGTGAATCCTCGAATTATCGTTCAATGATGCTTGAATAACAATTTGGGGGATGTATCTCGATTGTGTTTTCGCGTTTTTTGGGAGATGTTCGAGTGAAAAAATGACATTTTATTGGAGATGATAAATTGAAAAGGACGCTGTACAACAAGTTGTTGGAGTGGAAACAGAGCAAAGTTCGATGGACGAGTTTCTCGCGAATTTCTAAGCCGCAGTCAGCGTGGAACGCTCTCCTATTTGTTTGATTGTGTCTTTTTTTCGGTCTTCTATGACGTTTCCCCACAAAAAAATTGTCAAAGCCGTATTCCCACGCTCAAATTATGCGCAATTGAAAAAAATGCCATTTCCCCCGGCAAATCCACTTGACAACACCGTTCCCCGCTGGCATCTTGCATACGTTCGAAATCAAATGTCCTATCATTCATTTGTAATACCAATTTCGCTTTCAATAATAGATAAAAATCGTAGTTATTGTGGATGCAGGCTTGGGTTTTAATAATCAGTTTACAGGGTGTTTGAAAATTGCCTGATCAGTGTTAATGGTATTGAGCATTTGAAATATCCGCGGAACATGTTATTGCCGGAGTCGCTGTCATGGAAGATAAATTAACATTTATACCGAAAGCTGTAAACTCAAAAATCAATTATACGCTTAATCCGAAGTGGAGACCGTTTCCGGAAGCACGCGAGTATGCAAGAAACCTGAACTTAAAATCCGTCAGTGAATGGGATGACTTTGCCAAAGGGGAAATCCCAGGCCTGAAAAGACCGGAAGATATCCCTTACGCCCCGCAGCAGTTTTACAAATATCAGGGATGGGCGGGCTATGTTGACTGGCTTGGTCTAAAACGAAAGAAAAAAAGGAATTTCCATCACTTTAACATTGCAAGAAATTTTGTTCAAAGCTTACAACTTGAAAGTAGAGTTCAATGGACATTATATTGCAAAGGCAAGTTTACCGGCAAAGGGATAAAACCTGGTAATATACCTGCTTC
>JAADHT010000255.1:0-7845 GCA_013151705.1 Kiritimatiellota bacterium
CGCGGAGGGTTTTTCCAACACCTACCGCCGCGAGCAGACACAACGCTAGAAAAGAAAGCGCGAGCGACTGGTCCCGTACGAGTTGCATCTGCCCGCCGATGTTGCTGAATCCAGGCATGCAGGCGATAACCAGCGTGGCGCCCACGATCAACGCATGAATGATCAAGGTCAAAGGATCACCGATGATCACGTTGAAAGTGTTGACCGTCACGGCGATGAACTGTCTCGACCACTTTTTCATCATTAATACATTGATTTGATGTTTTTCAGGTTGTCCAATTTTTTTCGGGCTGTTTCAATATTCGGATCGTCCGGATGGTCTTTCTCGTTTTTGTCCAGAAAATCCTGATAGAGCTTGAGCTTCTCGTCCAGTAGTTTGATTTGCGCCGCAATCTGGTCTTTCGCGTTCTTATTCGACCTCTGCAACGTTCTCCGCGAAGCATCCACCCTCCGCAATGCTTTCCGCAACGCTTTGTACGCGCCGTCAAGCGAATTCTCCGAAGCGGCGGGTTCCTGCGGCTTCTCTTCTTTCGGAGTTGTCGCGAGTGGAACTATCTTAACGATTTTTTTCTTCGGGAACGGGTCTTTTTTCGGCTTGGCGGGATGAGTTCCACTAGTCTTGACCCATTTAACCCCGTAAATCAGAGACGTTGTAATCACAATAAGCACGACACATACCGCGATTTGTATCAACAATCTTTTTTTCTTGTGGATTTTCAATAGCTCGGGATGAAGTTCCTCCTCGTCGAGAACCGTTTTCGTAGTGGTCGCTGTTCTCGTAGGACCTTTTTTGGGAAGAGGTCTTCCATTCTTGCCCAAGGGGCGTTTTGCGGGTTTTACGCCGTTTGATTTCGTTTTATCCTTCGATCCCGATTTTGCGGAATCCGTTTTCGCGCCGGAAGAAGCGTCCCCGTCTTTTTGCGAGTCTTTCCCATTAGAGGAATCAGACGGCTCATCGTCATTCTCTCTCTTCTTTTTCTTCGGATACGGCAACGGGGAAAGTCCTTTCCCTTTTTTGTTTTTCCCTCCGAAAGAGGGGCGTTGCCCGAATGGAGACTGTCTTTTCTTTTCGGTATCGTCGGCTTTATCGCCCTTCAAGGCTTCGTCCTTCCCGGCGTCGTCGCCTTTCGCGTCTTCGGATTCCCCGTCCTTTTTGTCGGATTCGTCCTTCGAACCGGCGTCTTTCACGCCATCGTCGGCTTTGTCGCCCTTCGATTTGTCGATTCCCTCGCTTTTGACGGCTGCCGTCGCTAGAGCCGCGGCGCTGAGAGCGGCGGTTTCAGCGAGCCTTCGTTGCTCCTCCAACTCCTTGCGCTGTTTCTCAAGCTCCTCTCTGTCTTTGCGTATTTTCTCACGTTCGGCTTCCAACGCTTCAAGTCTGGCCTTCTCGGCCTCCTCTCTGGCCGCTTCCTCCGCGAGTCTCTTTTCCTCTTCGGCTTTGATTCTAGCAGCTTCCTCCGCCGCTTTCCTCGCAACCTCCTCCGCGGCTTTTTTGGCGGCTTCCTCCGCCATTTTCTGAACCTCCTCCGCCGTTCTTTTAGCAGTCTCATCGGCTATTGCCCTGGCCCTCTCCTCGGCTTCGATTTTTGAGTTTTTAGCCGCCTCGAGCTCGGCTTGGAGAGCCGCGAACTTCGCGGCTTGATCAGCGGCGGCGGTCTCCAGTTCAGGCTGATGTTTCACCGTTGGCGAGGTTTCCACCGAAGATTGCGGGGGAATGAAGCCCGATCTCGTACTGGTGTCATCAAGCGTCGGCCGGGGAGCTGGAGGCTCCGGTACGGGCATCGTCGGCGCTACTGATTGCGGCGCGGGCTGCTTGGATGGTTGAACACTTTTTTTCTTTCCAAACTTCTGCGGCGCCGAACCCTTCTTTTTGATTTGAAACCCCTGTTTTTTCTTGAGGATGGGAGCGGCGGCGGGTTGAGGCGGTTGAACAGGCGATGGTTGCGCCGCCGGCTGTTCAGGTCGCACCGCCGGAGGAATGGGGGTTGACGATGGCACGGAAGCCGCGGGGGGAGCGCTCTGAGACGCTGAAGTCGAGGTCGCCGACACCTTTTTTCCACCGATCGAAAAAGACTTCTTTTTAGACTGTTTATTTACTATTTTCCCCTTCATCGGGGGTTTCACGCCGGGAGACGAAGGCGACGCTGGCTGAACGGAAACAGGGGCGACCGGCTGAACGGGAACAGGTGCGACCGGCGCGGGCGAGACGGGTCTTGCGGGCGCTGCCGCGCCGGGCGAGACGGCGCCTCCGGAAAAGGGTTTATATTGGCCTGTCGAGACGGATGATGTAAGCATTCCACCAAATCCCAAGTCAACGGCCTGCGCGACTTTGATGTCTCCGGGAATATCCTGCAGTTCATCGCGGGGTATCGCGATAGTAGCGTCCTCGTCGAGTTCGTATGGAGCCGGTTCGTTTGGCGAGTTCAAAGGAAGCATTATTCCGCCGCATTGCGGACAATCGAATTGCTCGTAGTGTTCATCGAGTTCACCAACCACGTTGCAAGACTGGCATTGGTATTGATATTCTTCGCTCATAATACTGTTTTCACTCCTTCTATATTTCTGACATTCAGCAGCACGCTCGAACCATTTATTTCGGTTTCGACAACACCTTCCCCGCCAACCTCGATGGCATCGTTGGATACGATGTCTATCGCCAATGTTTCATTACGAATGTAGTCGCCGAATTCCTCTATTGAATTTCGAAGCGCCGTATCATGCGCGTTATAGAATATATCTATTCTGTCGGAAACTTCAAACGCGAAGTCCTTTCTGATATTCTGAACGCGACTGACCAACTCCCGCGCCAATCCCTCTTTTTTGAGAGCGTCCGTCAAATTAGCGTCAAGCGCCACGGTCAAATGGTTGTTGGTGGCCACGCACATTCCTGGACGTTCGTCGCGTTGCAATATGACATCGTCAAGCGAGATGTCCAATTCGCCATCCGGCAGTTGCAGAGACATGCGGCCGTCGCGCGTCAACGCCTCCACTCCGCTTCCGTCCAAAGCGGAGATGGCGGCGGCCGCGAATTTCATTCGTTTCCCGAGTTTGGGACCCAATGATTTGAAATTCGCTTTAACCGACAAGGTTACCAGCTCCGAATCGTCCTCGTTGACATCGACTTTTTTGACATTCAGCTCTTCCGCTATTATTTCCGAAGTTCCCTCCAAAAGCCTCCTGTCGTCTGGATTGGAAGCCACGACCAAGACTCTGCTCAAAGGCTGGCGGACGCGGAGGGATCGTTGCGCCCTGAGATGGCGTCCCATCGAGACGGTCTCCATCGTGAGTTCCATCTGGCGTTCGAGAGTTTCGTCCCTGCAAGCGTCGTCGCAAGCCGGATAGTCGCAAAGATGCACCGATTCGGGCATCTTTTCCGTTTTCAGATTACGATACATTTCCTCTGTGATGAAAGGAATGAACGGAGCCGCCGTCTGACAGAAACGGATGAGGACGAAATGCAATGTCGCGTACGCGTCCTTTTTATCGGCATCGTTCTGACTCTTCCAAAAACGTCTCCGGCTTCTTCGTATGTACCAGTTGGTGAGGTCGTCCACGAATTTCTCGAATCGGTTAGCGGCCTTCTGCAGGTTGTAGGCGTCCATATTCTCGGTTATCTCTCCAATCATCTGGGAAAGGGAGGATAGAATCCATCTGTCAAGGGAATTCGTTGGCTTTTCCGGAGGCGTCGGATTCTCCGCGGGCGTCCAACCGTCCAGATTCGCGTATGTTACGAAAAAACTGTACGCGTTCCAAACCGGAATCAGGACACCGCGCAGCTCTTCTTTGACGGCATCCTCCGAAAATTTTAGATCCTCGCCTCTGACGACGGGCGAACCAAGGAAGAAAAGCCTTAGCGCGTCGGCTCCGAGAGATTCGAAGACGTCAACCGGATCAGGATAGTTTTTTTTGCGTTTCGACATTTTTTGGCCGTCTTCGGCTAGAATCAGTCCGTTCACCACCACGTTGCTGAACGCCGGCTTGTCGAAAAGCGCCGCCCCCAAAACAACTAGAGTGTAAAACCAGCCGCGGGTCTGATCCAATCCCTCCGCGATGAAATCGGCCGGAAAATTCGACTCGAACTCCGATTGGTTCTCAAAAGGATAGTGTTTTTGGGCGTAAGGCATGGAGCCGCTCTCGAACCAGCAATCCAACACCTCGGGAATTCTCCTCAACGGCTCGCCTCCGGTCGGAGAGGGCACCTCCAAATCGTCGATGAAATGTTTGTGGATATCACTGATTTGTTTTCCGGTGAGGTTTTCAAGTTCCTTGACCGATCCCACGCAAATTGTCTCTCCGGCCTCGTTGCGCCACACCGGGAGAGGATTCCCCCAATAACGACTGCGGCTGATCGACCAGTCCCTGGCGTTTTCCAGCCATTTGCCGAAACGACCGTCGCGGATATGACTCGGCATCCAATTTATCTGTTTGTTGGCGGCGATCATCTTTTCTTTTATCGGAGCAATATTCACGAACCAGGTTGAAACCTCTCGGTAGATCAGGGGAGCGTCGTCGCGCCAGCAATGCGGATAGTTGTGTTTCACCACCCCTCGGTGGATCAACGCCTCTTCCTCTTTGAGTCGGCGAATAATGTCCTTGTCGGTCTCTTTCACGTATCGGCCGGCGTAGTCGGGCACTTCGGAAGTGAATTTGCATTCGGCGTCGATCGGACACACAGCCGGCACGTTGTGTTCTTTGGCGACGGCCGCGTCGTCCTCCCCGAACCCGGGCGCGGCGTGCACGATTCCAGTGCCGTCCTCCGTGTTGACGTGGTTTCCCGGTATTATTTTGAAAGCGCCTTGTTCCGCGAGATTCGCGAAATACGGAAACAGCGGCTGGTATTTGGCTCCGGTCAATTCAGCTCCGGTCATCACACCCAAAACATCAATTGCGTCCGTGTCGGAATAATATGTGGCGAGTCTCGATTCCGCCAGAATATACTCGTTGGCGCCGTCTCTCACTCTGACGTACCGAATATCCGGACCGACCGTCAAAGCCATATTGGACGGCAACGTCCATGGCGTCGTGGTCCAGGCGAGATAGAATAGATTGGGATTTTCAACGTCTCTGAAACGAACGGTTATGGCCGGGTCCGCCACTTCCATATAGCCTTGGTTGGCCTCGAAATTCGAAAGGGGGGTGGAACATCTCGGGCAATACGGAAGGATGCGGTTTCCCTCGTAGACCAAACCCTGATCCCAGAGTTGCTTGAACACCCACCATATGGATTCCATATAATCCAAATCCATAGTGCGGTATCCACATTTGAAATCCACCCACCTTCCCATTCGGGTGACGATGCGCTCCCATTCGTCTGTGTAGCGTAATACTATGCTCCTGCAGGCCTCGTTGAAGTTTCCTATGCCGTATTCCTCTATCTGCTTTTTCCCGGATATCTCGAGGGTTTTCTCCATTTCGTATTCGACCGGAAGTCCATGGCAATCCCAGCCAAAAACGCGGTCGACGCGTTTTCCGCGCATTGTTTGATATCTCGGGATGACATCTTTTATCGTTCCAGCCAGCAGATGCCCATAATGCGGCAGACCCGTGGCGAATGGAGGTCCGTCAAAAAAAATGAAGTCTTCGGCGTTTTCTCTATTGTCGATGGATTTCTTGAAAATCTCGTTTTCACCCCAGTATTTTAGAATCTCCCTCTCCATCATTGGTAGATTCGAAGGCGTTTTCACATTTCTAAACATTAAAGACTATTCTCCTCAATCAGGAACGCAGTTGGTTATTTTAGCATAAGGCAGACGCACTTTTCTAATCTCGCCATCAACCTCCATTTGGACGGAAAGCACTTCCGGCAAAACATCCACGATAGCGAGGATTTTCAGTTGCGTGCCATCGACAAGCTTCACGGTGAAAGGCCCGGCCATACTTCCATCCTCCAGTCTCGAAATTCTCGCGAAATACTCCTGGTTCATCGCCAAAGGCGCGGCTGGCTCGGGAAACCCGCCCGTGTAAGGGTCGTCCGGTTGATCAATCTTCACGAACTCCGATTCGGGAATGGCCGGAGAATCCTCGACAACCGTATCCTCTTCATCGGAAGCGTCGTCTTCCACGAGGGCTTCCTTTTCAACCTCCATATCGTCTTTCGGCTTGCCATCATCCACCGTGGGAACAAGATAGAAAAACAGCAACGGATAAACGACGGGCAATATCAATCCGCCGATGAAATGCAACCCGCGGTTGCGGAACTTCATCTCGGCGAACGTCATCGCCGCATAGCCGCTTCCAAAAACAAAAGCCACCGCCAGGAATATCGCGACGAGCTTGAAGGGGGACGGATCGAGACCGGATGCCAACGCGTTGGTCCACCAACTGGAAAAATAATTCCATAAAGTCACGAACGAACCGAAAAGAAAATTGAAAATAAGCTTTAAAACATCCATTTGAGCTCCCCGTCTTCATCGTCGAAAAAAAATATCGACATCTATCAAACATCCGTCCCAAAACAGGCGCCTCAGCCCTTCGGACACCCACTTCTTTCGGGCGGCCTCGCAGGCTCGATATAAGTTGGCGCATGGCTGCGAAACCTTTCCGAACGGAGTCCAATATACAATCGCAAATGGCGTTTAACAAGTGTTCTTTCGAGAAAAAGCTTCGGTTCGCTTGACCTCAAAAGGGAGATGGCGCTCCAAACCCATTCACGGTAAAATCGCCGACGGCGCTTGACTTTCGTCAAAAACGCTTCATGTTACCGAGCTAATCATAAAAGTCTGAACGAGCTCCATCAAGTCCAGGAGCCTGAGCGTCGTTCAATGTCGATGTTCGGAGAAGGATGATACTATGTCGCGTTTTATGAAATGCAAACCGTGCGTCGTTTTCGTCGCCTTATATGTGGTGGTGGTGGCCGCCTATACCGTTTATTCGTATAAAACCCGCGAAACGGAGACCCTGAAACGCTTGGACGAGAAACTTTATCTCGTGGTGTCGGGAATCAAACATTGTCTGCCGAATGATTTTCATGACAAAGCGATCGGCGAAAGCGACATTTCTCCTGAAGCTGACGCTAAAAACGTCCTCGCCTTGTCGGAATACGCCAGGCGAATGAGGGTGAAATACGTTTACACTTTGGTTAAACGGGACGGAATGTGTTTTTTCACGTCATCGAGTTGCACGGACCAAGAGCTGAAAAAAGCCGTGGAAACACCCTATTTCCTGCCTTACACCAAGGCTTCGCCCGCCACTATTTCAGCTTTTGAACGCGAAGTTCCCACTTATGCGACCGACACTGACAGATGGGGAAGTTTTCGCTCGGTGCTGATTCCAGAGCGTTCTCCGAAAGGCCGGTTGTATCTGGCTGGAGCCGATATATGCACCGATTACGTTGACGGTTTGCTTAGGGCTCACTTGTTGCGTTCCTGCGTGATAGGCGGGATGTTCATTCTCCTGATGCTGCCTTTCATCTGGATATTCAAAAAATCGGAGAGGGAGAAAATCAACGAGTTTGAAAGTCTGAAAGAGCTTCTCCATCAGCAATCTTTGGACAAAACGACCAAAATCGAACGGAAAATCAACGAATTCCTGAATAAGTAAACTTTCCGCGTCCGCGTTTCGGGGTGTTTTTTGATGATTGGGCGTTTTAGTCCCTATGAGGCGCGCGGCGCCAGGACTTCGACTAGGCGCCGCCAGAAATCCGCGACACTCGCGATGTTCACCTTCTCCTTCGGGGAATGTGGGTGTTTGATCGTGGGACCGAAGGAGATCATATCGAGATTCGGATTCAGCCTTCCGATGATTCCGCATTCAAGTCCCGCGTGAATCGCGACCACTTTGGGGGATTTTCCGAACAGGCGCTCGTGCGCCCGGACGCTTACATCGACTATCCGCGAGTTCCGCGCC
>JAADHT010000255.1:7924-13281 GCA_013151705.1 Kiritimatiellota bacterium
GCGAAGGTGTTCATCTCCGACTCCACCAGGCTCCTCTGCATCGTAACGACCGACACTCGGGCCCCCGCCATTTCTGCCACGCCTATGTTCGATGAGGTCTCGACGATTCCCGGCAGTTCGTCACTCATTCGACGGACTCCGTTCGGACACTTTGACAACGCCGATATGATTCGCTCGCGGGCGACTTGTGAAAGTGTTTCGGAAAGCGGCGGAACGGCGGCGGTCGAGATTCTCAGATCGGGATCGGGATATTCGGTTTCCGCTTTTTTTCGGCAATCGGCGACGAGTTTTGATATCTCTTCGAAATTCATTCCTGACACCGCGAGTTTCGCGGACGCCTCCCGAGGTATGGCGTTCGACAGGGAGCCGCCTGTGAATCCGGCGAGTCTTATTTCGACGGAATCCGCGAGTTCCGCGAGAACCGAGAAGAGGAGAACGACCGCGTTGGCTCTCCCCAAATGTATGTCCACTCCGGAATGTCCGCCCTCCAAACCGGCAACGGCTATTTCGCAGAAAGTCCGGCCCTCGGACGGCGCCCGTTCCGGCGCGACGTCCATAACGAATGTCGTCTCGCGGCCGCCGGCGCAGGCGACGTACAGCTCCTCGATATCCTCCGAATCCAGATTAATGAGAATATCGCCGTCGGCGAACCCTGGCTCCAATGAGGTGGCGCCCCGCAATCCCGTCTCCTCCTCGACAGTCAGAATCGCCGCCAGGGGGCGGTGTTCAATATCGCCGGACTCCATAATCGCGAGAATCGCGGCTATGCCGATTCCGTTGTCCGCGCCGAGCGTCGTGCCGTTCGCCAGCACCCAGCCATCGTCAAGAATCGGAACGATGGGATCGGAAGAGAAATCATGTTTTGAATCCGCGTTGACTTGAGGCACCATATCCAAGTGCGCCTGCAGAATTATTTTCGGCGCTCCCGCGAGTTTCGCGGACGACGCGTTTTTCCTCAAAAGAAGATTCCCGGCCGAATCCCGCTCGTGCGAAATGCCTTTTCCGTCGCAGAATCTTTCGATATACGCGGAAAGCGCCGTCTCGTTCCCGGACGCGTGGGGAATCGCGCAAATCGCGGCGAAATGCCCCCACAAGGCCGCCGGCTCTAATTTTGACAAGTCATTTTTCACACTCAAATCCCAATCACTGGTTCCAGCGACGCCCTTCAACGAGCTCACGGCGGGCAAGGTCGATAGGGACGAAGTTATTAACCCCACATAAATATATTTGACATGCCGTCTTTGTCTCAGACGGTTACGTTTATTTTGCCATAAGCGACGCTGTAAGCAGAAGGAAGAACAGGTCGGCTGCCGCGCCGTAAGTGTCCACCAGCAACTCACTAATGTCGAATCCGCCTTTCTCGAAGAAATAGTCGTATCCCATAAACAAAAAATATGATATGATGAGAATCAGCAACGGCGCCGGGAATGAAGTCAATCCACCAATCAGCACGGCACCCGCGGTTGTAAGCCAGCACAAATTCAGCGTCTGCTTGGGATCATCCACCTCCACGAGAGGGCGCGAGTTCCGCGTGCGCGGATTCAGCGCGAGTTTCGCGCGCGTCAGGTATCCGAGCGCGAAAACGGCGATGAACCAGGATGAGAGTCCGTGAAAGACCAGGAGCCCGACGCAGATCAGTTTGAGAAGATAGATGGAGATGAAAATCAGCATCGACACGGCGCCGTCGAAGACTATTCCGGTGTCGGGCGCCTCCTTGAGCTCGGAAAGCGGAACGCCTTTCATCTTCAGGTTGATCACGGCGGCGAGCAGAGAGACCTCGCCGTTGCCGGAGACGAGCTCGGCTCCAAGGGAAATCGCGATTGTCGCGGCGGCGGCGGCGAGAATGTCGGAGACGATCAGGAGCGAGCATAGGGAGGCTATCAGAAAGGCTATGAATCCGATGAGGGCGCCGACCAGTGGAAAGCAGGCCACCGTTTTATCCGGATCGGCGTCCGAATCGAACTCAAGCCCGCCGGGGGTGGGGATATTCGTCAGCATATCCCAAGCCTCGACCAACGATTGCAACCAGACATTCACCTTGTCAAACCTCCTCTGAATATTTTTTGGCGCGATAGCCTTCATCGTCAGGAAATAGCGAACTTGTTCTCTTTCGGATCAGGTTCCGGCGCGCCGGCGCGCAGCCATTCGAGTCCGCTGGCGAATATTTTTCTGAAAAACGGGTTCTCGCAAGTCGCCGGATTGTGCCCCAACGCCAAATAGAAAACACTGCCTTTACCCCATCTATTCGTCCAAGCGACCGGCCATAAACGTCCTCTGAAGAGAGTCGACGCCAAAATGGTGTTTCTCGAATCGTAATCCAAAAGATACTGCTCGTCCTCAACCTCGAATTCGAAAACCGGCCATTTCTCCCAGTCCTTGACGGAGTACCCTTCGATACCAGCCACGGCCGGATGGGTCCCGTCGTTCAGTCCGACTATGTATTTTCGGAAAAACGGATGCGCTTTGAGAACACCGCCTATCATCGCCAGATATTCCGGAGAGGTCTTGAAGGAGTCGGTCGCGCCGTGTACTCCCAGGATTTTGCCTCCCGCCGCGCACCACTCGACAAGTCCCCGTTTTTGCTCCACGGCAAGCTCGCCGCCGGTATGGTACAAAACAAGGACATCATATTCCTTTATCCTCTCCTCGGTGAACGCGTCGTAGTCCTCCGCCAACCTGTCGAATTGAACGTCCAGTTGTCTCAAATGCCCGCTCAACACGTCGCAACAGCCTTTGTGGTCGTGAACCCCGCCTCCGCCGAACAATAAAATCTTTTTCATAATCAAATCCTTAAAATCAGTCTTTTGTCTAAATCTAAACGAATGATGGCTCCCCAATCGCGCTCACCCTGCCATTGAGTAGATCAGCGGCCGGTTGGAATCATTCCGGACGCCGGCACCTGAGCGGCTCCGTTTCTAGCGGACTCCTCCATCAGCTCGATGCATCTTATGGCGTTTCTCGCCTCCTCCGGCCGCACCAGAAGAGGTTCGCCACCGACAATCGAATCGTAAAGATAGTCGTAGTAGTCCTTCATTTCAATCTTGAGATACGGCGGCACCGCGTAATCAGGTGAGGCGTTGTCGAAATTCTGCGTGGCGTTCATCAAGTCTTTGGGAGACTCGATTATTCTTTGGGAGAACGACGCTTTCGTTCCAACGACGCGGAAACGGGTGAAAGCGTCCGTGCCGTTCAGCAGAAACTCCTTGGTACGGGGCATCATGGAAAATCTAACCAGCGGTCCTTTCTCGAATAGCAGCGTGGCTTCCGCGAATCCTGCGTCGGCCGCTCCGTTCTCCGATTTTCTGAAAAAAGCCGAAACCTCTTTCAACGGCGAATCGTTCAACAAGAGACATTGATCGACCAGATGCACTCCCCAATCGACGATGTCGCCTCCGTCGTATCCCGCCGCTATGACGCGGTTCTCGATCAGCAACGGTTCGCCGAGTTTACCGGAATTTATGACGTCGCGCAAGGCCTGGAAATCCAGATCCAGACGCCGATTGTGGTGGATTGTCAAAACCAGTCCGCGTTTTCCGGCCTCCGCTATCAACTCATCGCATTCGACGGAAGTCGATGCCATAGGTTTTTCCAGGAGCACATTTTTGCCCGCCTCCAACGCTTTTCTCGCCGCCGGAGCGTGGGTTGACAGCGGTTTTGTGGCTATCACGACCAGATCGACCCTTTCATCCGAAAGAAGCTCGTCGTAAGCCGCGTACGCTTTCCAACCGGAATTGCCCGTCGCCGCCGATTTGGCGCTTTCCCGGACTACATCGTAGAATCCGACAATCTCGAATCTGTCATTTCTGGCAAGCAGTTCCGGTATGTGCTTGCCTCTGACGATTCCACCGGCACCGCAAAACGCGACTTTCAAGACTTCATTCATCAGACATTCCTCCTTTGAACTTCCGTTCCTACTTAATTTTGCTTGGGTAAAGACATCTGGAATTGCGCTATTGAATATTCAAATTTTTCGTATCAAACTACCCTCTCGACCTGAGAAAGAACCAATTTTTCTCATTCCCAACGACCTTTTTTCGAGAATTTTTTCACGAATTCAGATGAAATATACCATGGTTTCAGCCGCTTTGCTTCATCAATGCCGGAAAATCGAGGAAAAAAACTTTACGTGTTTGACTTTTCAGAGCCTTATTATAGATTACGGGCTCGCGGATGGTTTTCGATCCGGAGAACGGGTTCTCCGCTTTTGAGGTCGTTCAATCGTTCATTGCTCCGTCCATTCCCGAAACGCGGGTATGCGACGTTTATATCTCAACCGATCAAAGGAGAGACTAATGGCTATCAAAATCGGAATCAACGGATTCGGTAGAATCGGTCGCAACGTCTTCCGCATCATGACTTCATGCGGAGACGAATTCGAAGTGGTTTCCATCAACGACTTGATGGATGCCGAAACAATCGCGCATCTGCTCAAATACGACAGTGTAAGCGGCAAGTTCGACGGTTGCGTCAAAGCGGACGGCGACTCCATCGTCGTGAACGGGAAAGCCATTCCGATAACCAAAGAGCGCGATCCCGCCAACCTCGGATGGGGAGACAAGGGCGTTCAAATCGTTCTCGAATCCACCGGTGTGTTCCGCGACCGCGCGGGAATCGAAAAACACCTGCGGGGCGGCGCGGGGAAAGTGCTCCTTTCGGTGCCTTCAAAATCGGCCGACGATGTCGACGCCACCATCGTTTGCGGAGTCAACTGCGACACCCTGACCGACGACGCCAAGATCGTCTCCAACGCGTCATGCACGACCAACTGCCTCGCTCCGATGGCTAAAGTCATCCATGAGAAATTCGGTATCGTCAAAGGCATGATGACCACGATCCATTCATACACGAACGACCAAGCCGTCATTGACGGACCGCACAAAGACCTGCGCAGAGCCCGCTCCGCGGCCGTCAACATAATTCCGACGACAACTGGCGCGGCCAAAGCCGTCGGCCTCGTCATTCCGGAATTGGCTGGCAAACTCAACGGTATGGCCTTGCGCGTGCCGACCCAGTGTGGATCCATCACGGATCTCGTTTCGGAACTGAAGACCAGCGTCACGGCCGAGGAGGTCAACGCCGCCTTGAAAGAAGCCGCCGAAGGCGAGCTGAAAGGCATATTGAAGTATACCGAGGATCCAATCGTTCTAGCCGATGTCGTTGGCGACACCCACAGTTCGATCATCGACGCTCTCTCAACCATGGTCATAGACGGCAACTTGCTGAAGACCATATCCTGGTACGACAACGAGTGGGGATACTCCAACCGTTGCGTTGACTTGTTCCGAAAAATGGCGTAACGCGCCTTTGAATAAGGTTGACGAGTCATCCGCCGTCCGGAATCCGGACGGCGGATTTTT
>JAADHT010000070.1:0-1821 GCA_013151705.1 Kiritimatiellota bacterium
AGACTTATTTCGAGCGTGAGGCCGCGTCTCTTCGTCGAGAATTCAATGCCGAAGCATTGGGGTCACCTTCTGAATTCGACGTCAAGATAATGCGTCGAGCAGGAAATGCAAGGATCGTAGGCTCTCACAAGCATTTCAAGCGCCAGCTCCATCTCCTTCTCATCCTTGCCCGCCTCCATCAATTCAGGAACGAGTTTCTCGAAATCCAATTGAATGTTGGCGTGATTCTGATTGGTGGGGATGATGCAGTTTCCGGCGACGCACAAGCCATCGTCATCGTACTCGTATTCATGGAAGAGTATGCCGCGGGGCACTTCCACGGAGCCGGCGCCGCGTCCGAATTTCGTCGGCTCGACCGGTTTCTCGTCCTCTATCCCGATCTCGAGAAGGTCGTCGATGTAACCAACGGTCGTATACGCGGAATGCACCGCCTCGACGAATTGCGCGACGGAGTTCATATACGGATTGAAGCAGGGGGTTTTGAAGCCGAGCCCCTCGGCTATTTTTTTAGCCTCGTCGTGCAGTCTGTCGTAGTTGTTGTTGATGCGCGCGAGAGCGGAGGCCGTGTAGCTGTCCATTTTGTGCTTAGTGTATTTCGCGGTGGAGAGCGGGCTGACCCACTCGTTCGTCCCCGAGCGATAGTTGGAGACGTCCACGGTCTCCTTGGTTCCATCCGGCATCATGCAACTGATGTCGCCGTCGTACAATCCATATTCGTAATCATCCGCGAGGGCCACATATTCCGTCGGTCTTGTGAAGTCCGGAATATTGCCCGCGGTGGCGAGCAAAACCTCGTACATATCGACGACCATCGGCACCGCGTCGAGAATGCTTTGTTTGAGTTTTTTCAGCTCATCCTCGGCCATTCTGGTATTGTAGGCGCCACCCGGCAAGGATGCGAATCCTCCCGGAACGACTTTTGTGGGGTGTGTGCTTCTACCGCCGATGACACCGGCCCAATCGGATCCCAGTTTTTTCAGCAACACCGCTTTTTTAACGACGTCCGGATGCGTCTCGAGCAATGGAAAGACGGATGGCGCGCCCAGCAGGTCGGGAGCGACGAGGAAAAGCACATGTACTATGTGCGAGTCGAAGTTCTCCCCATGCTTCAATATGCGGCGCAGTATTTTCGTCTGCTCGGAAACCTCCATTCCCAAAGCGTTCTCGGTTGCTTTGACGGATGCCAATGTGTGCCCGACCGCGCATATTCCGCAGATCCGACTGGTTATTCTGGCGACCTCGGAGTAGTGGCGTCCGCGCACCATGGCCTCGAAAAACCTCGGAGCCTCCGGCACCTGCCATTCGCACTTCTCGATACTGCCGTCCCTTATGTCGACAACTATATTGCCATGTCCCTCGACCCGAGTCACATGATGCACTTTCACGCTTGCATTCTGAGTAGTCATATTACGCGTCGCTCCTGAAGTTGGCTGTGAACATTCTCGTTTTCTCTTTCGCTCTCTTCTCCGATAGTCCGCCATGCTCCATCATAACCTTTTCAATGGATTTCTGATTGGCGTCCTCCACCATTCCTCGGCAGGCCTCGCAGGGGATGCCGTCCGCCGGACAAGGAGCGCCGCAACCGGCGAGCGCTATCGGTCCCAAGCAGTAGTCGCCCTCGTCGTATCTGCAGACCGTGCCGTTCAATTTGCACTCCACGCATACCGGATACGAGGGGACGTAGACGTTGTCGGTGCCGTGGACCAGCTGGGTCACGACTCGCACGAACTCGTCGCGGTTCATCGGGCAGCCTCTGATCTCATAGTCGACCTTTATAGCCGCCGAAATCGGCATAGCCTTTTGCGAATCGAGATGCGGCAT
>JAADHT010000070.1:1829-12182 GCA_013151705.1 Kiritimatiellota bacterium
TCGGCGCCGTAGACGCACTCCTTGTAGTCGTCCATATGATTTTTCAGCGCGTTTATTCCACCGGAACAGGCGCAAGCTCCGAACGCCACCACTATGGCCGAGCGTTCCCTAACGCTCTCCAGCCTGGCGCGGTCGGCCTCGCGGGAAAACGAACCCTCGATGAAAGATACGTCTATGGGTTCCGTCGTCGTCTCTTTCATTGTTTCGCGGAATTCGACCAATTCCACATGATCGAGCAGTTGAAGGAAAGGCGCGCCGAAATTGGTCATCTCAATCTGGCACCCTTCGCAAGACGTGAAGTCGAAGAAAGCGCATTTCACCTTAGCCATTATATTGCCTCCTCAAGGTCTTTTATTTCAGAAAACCGGAACACCGGTCCATCCATGCAAACGTATTTGTCGTTGATCTGGCAATGTCCGCACTTGCCTACTCCGCACTTCATTCGACGCTCCAAGTCGACGAAAATATTTTCTGTCGGAATATTGAACTTGGCCAGTTCCGCTATCACGAACTTATACATGATGGGCGGGCCGCAGATTATCACTTTCGTCTCCGGTTTCAGATCGTCCACATCCGAGAACAGTTGTGTGATCACTCCGACTTTCCCCTTCCAGTTTTCATCCGTGCGGTCGACAATTTCAAGATACTCTATGCCGTCCGCGACACGCCAATCCTCCAAATCATCCTGGAACAATTGTTCCGATGGTGATTTGGTGCCGAAAAACAAAAGAAAACGGTTGAAATCCCCGCGTTTGTCGAGGATGTATTTGATCATGCTTCTGGTCGGGCACAAACCGATGCCTCCGGCGACTATCAAAACATCGGAGCCTTTGAACTCCTCGACCGGAAAACCATTTCCCATCGGTCCTCTTATGGTCATTGTGTCTCCGGCCTTCAAAGCCACCAAGGCTTTCGAGACCTTGCCAACCGCCCGGACCACCAATTCGAACGTTCCGGTTTTCTCCGTCTGAGTCGGCGAACTGGAAAGTCCCAACGGAATCTCGCCGTAACCATAGATTCCGGCCTCGACGATTTGGCCCGGCTCATAATCAAAAGCCGCGCCTTCTTTCATCCTCAACACGAAATGCGTTTCGGAAGCCGTCATAACATTCGCTTCGACAACCTCAGCCTCCTTGGGAAGTAATATGTTGCCGTTCCTACCTATGTCTGTCTTACCGTCACACATTTTAGCTCTCCATTATTCTTTTGATTGTTTTCACGGGATCGGCGATGCCTGGTGTGCAGGCGCCGGCGCAACGGCCGCATCCCACACAAGCGGGAGCCCCCAACTTCTCATTCAAATAAGCCGTCTTGCGCATCACCCTGTGGCGATACCGCTCATGCTTGTCCTCTCTGAAATTCTCGGAGCCCCCTTGTACTGAAACCCTCGAAAACTCGCTGGTCAGGCAAGCGTCCCAACGACGATACCTTTTCCCGTTCGCCGCTCCCAATCCCCATTCGTCCTGCACGTCGAAGCAGTAACAGGTTGGGCAGACGATATTGCAACTACCGCAGGAGAGGCAGTCCTCACTAAGCTCTTTCCATATTTCGCTGTCGAACGAGCCGCGCACTTTCTCCTGGATATCGGACGCGTTGCGCGGCAACTCAAATGGCGCCGATTTCTCCGATTTTTCAAACTCCGCGGCGGCTTCCTCGATCTGTTCCGGCGTCGCGGCCGCGAGGTTGATCCCATCCGTCAGCTTCATTCCTTTTTCCGTTATCAGCTCAAGAACATAGCCGCCGGCGACTCTCGTCAGCATCGCGTCATGCCCGCTCAACGCCATATCCTGGGCGATCGAGCTGAAAAACGAATGTTCGTACGGGTTTTGGACATTCATTCCGATGATTGTCGTAGCTTCGCGGTTCCCGAGATAATTGCAGTCGGCGTAGTTCATCTCGAAAAGTTTGTCCGTCATTGATATGGCGCGCAAATCGTATGGATGAGCTCCCAGCAACACCTTCTTTTCCGGAGCCGGCGGCGTTTTCGCCTGGCCACCGTCAAATTCAAGAATGTCTTGTTTGGGCGGAAAAAACATCTTTTTTGGCGGTAGTATGGTTGTGTCGTAGTCAAGGCGCAACTCGCCGACTTCAACCAACTTGTCGAATATGAAACGACTTCCCTTAACCACAGGCGCCCAAACATCGCGGCGCTCCATCAAACTGGAAACGAACGCCTCCAGCCCATCATCCGTCAAATAGTACTGACTCATTCCAACTCCTTAAAATTGACCCCGCTTGAAAAGGTGTCGCGACCATGCTGAAAAACTTTTTCGAGCCGGGTTTTTGTTTTCGCGTCGGCATTACGGAATTTCAAAAAGCGAACTCCACCGCCAAAGCATAAATCACACAAAAAAGGACTGAAAACCAAAAACATCCACTCGAACACTTGAATCTCAACGCTTTTTTTGTTGCGAAATGCTCAAAAAAGCCGAAGAATCGTAGCATACCACTCTTTTTGTGACACGTCAATCGTCATAATCAAAAAAAAACGGTTATTTTCCGGACGCTTTCATCGCCATTGAGAATTCGCTCCAACTTGTATACTCATTTTGAATCTCCCAATAATATATCGTCGAGGGTATAATCAATCGTCAGAAATAAAAAATATGCTCGCTCTCGACACTAAAAATTCACTGCCAGTATTTTTGACAACCCCGTTCCGCTAGAAATCAAACGCGTAATTCGCGTAAAAAAATTTTGACGGGCATCGGCGGGCGGGATTGCCGCTCACGGTCGAGGGCCGGTCGTTTCCTTTCCATTGGGTTCAGAGTTTTTCAAGCTTTTCAGCGGCCTCCTCCCATCGCTCGGTCAGCTGGCGCACATCCTCCTCTATTTCGATGAGGCGCTTGTTCACGGCGAAGAAATCGAGATCTGGCTCGTTCGCCTCTATTTTAGCGGTTATCGCGAGCTTTTCGTTCTCCAGTGTCTCCAGCCGTCGCTCGGCTTTGGTCATGCGGCTCTCTATCTCTTTTTTCGTTTTCCCGACTTTCTCGCGCAAAAGCGCCTTCTCGCGTCTCAACGCTTTTTTATCTATTTTGGAGTTTCCTCCCGCCGCCGCCGCTGATTCCGTTTTGATTTTCCTCGGGTTTGGTTCCGTTTCAGCCCTTTTCTCCTGAAAATAGTCGTAGTTTCCGAAATAGCGTTTCACGCCGGGGGGAGTCATCTCCATTATCACGTCCGCCGCCGCGCGCAGGAATTCGATGTCGTGGCTGACGAGACAGAGCGTTCCGGAATATTCCTTCAGCGCCATTTGCAAACCCTCTCGAGCGGCGATGTCCAAGTGGGTGGTCGGCTCGTCCAATAGCAGGAAATTAGGTGGATTGATGAATATTCTGGCGAACGAGAGCCTGATTTTCTCGCCTCCGCTCAAGACTCCGCAAGGTTTGTCGACATCGTCTCCTGAAAAACCGAAAGAGCCGAGTACTCCTCGGACGCGTTTCAATTCAGCCGTTCCGGGAGCGGCCGCTCTGACGACATCGAAAAGAGACTGTTCGGGGGGAAGTGTCTCTCCGAATTCCTGCGCCTGGTATCCAACAACCACGTGATGGCCGAGCACCCTTTTGCCCGCTGTCGGTAGTATTACGCCCGCCAACAGTTTGAGCAACGTCGTTTTTCCGGTGCCGTTGTATCCGACAAGCGCTATTTTCGCGCCTCTGTCGATCTTGAGCTCGATATCCTCCAAAACATTTTCCCCGCCGTTGTACGAGAATGCGACGTTCTCCAGCCGCGCTATCTCCGCTCCCGCCCTGGGCGGCGCCGGAATCCTTATGGCTCCGGAATAGGAGAGAGAGTCGGGAACTATTATCTCCTCCATTTTCTCGATCTGTTTCAGTTTGTTTTTCGCTTGGGCCGCTTTTGTGCTTTTCGCGCGGAAACGCTCGACGAAATTCTCCATTTTCCGTCGCTGGAGATCTTGATTCCTTTTGGCCGCTTGAAGGGAGGCGAAACGCTGTTCCCGCTCGCGTTCGTAGAAATCGTAGTTGCCGGCGAATCTGGAGACCAGTCCGTTGTTCACCTCGATGGTGATGTTTGTCAGGTGTTTCAGGAGAAACCTGTCGTGCGAGATGAGCAGCAATGTGCCTTTGAAGGAGTTTAGGAACCGGGCGAGCCATTCGACGGCCGGCGTGTCGAGATAGTTGGACGGCTCGTCGAGCAGCATGATATACGGGTCGGCCACTAAAACGCGTGAGAGGGCCGCCCGCATCCGCCATCCGCCGCTGAAAGCCGAAAGAGGCGTTTCGAATTTCTCCTCGGGAAACCCCAAACCCGAAAGGATCGTTTTAGCGCGGGTGGTCATCTCGTAGCCGCCAGCCATTTCGAACTTGCTTTGCAACTCGCCTAGAATCGTCAATTTTCCGGAGTTTTCCGTCCCTGACGCCCCTACGAGATCATGCTCCAATCGTTCAATTTCGGAATGGAGTTCCGCGAGCTCCGGAAGAGCGTCGGCGGTGAAATCCAGAAGGGTTCGGGAAGATTCGCCGTCCGGAAGCTGCTGTCGAAGATAGCCTATGGTGGCGGAGTCGGGAAACGACACGCCGCCTTTGTCGGGGTCGACGTCGCCGGTTATCAAACCGAATATGGTGGTTTTCCCGGCGCCGTTCGGCCCAACCACTCCGACGCGCTCACCTTTTCCCACTCTGAACGTCGCGTCGAGCAGAACGTCTTTCCCGAGATAGCTTTTACAGACGTTTTTGAAGTCGATCATTCTATGTCGAACAACCAGCCGTGCCTATCCTCCAATTCGCCGTAGTGAATGCCCGTGACAGCGTCGTAGAGACGTTTCAGGGTGGGGCCGCATTCATCGCCGTAGGAGAATTCACGGTCGCCGTGGACTATTCTCGATATCGGGGTTATCACGACAGCCGTGCCGCAGGCGCCGACTTCGGCGAGTTCCGCGAGCTCCTCGACCGGAATCGGGCGGCGCTCGACCGGAACGCCCATATCCTCGGCCAGACGCATAAGTGATTTATTGGTTATGCTAGGCAGCGTCGAATTGGAATTCGGGGTGACGTAGGTTCCGTCCTTTGTTATACCGATGAAATTACTCGTGCCGAACTCGTCAACGTATTTGTGAGTAGCCGAGTCCAGAAACAGGTTTATCGGAAAACCCCGGCTTTTCGCGAACTTCGCGGGTTTCAATCCGGCGGCGTAGTTCCCCCCCACCTTGACATGCCCGGTGCCTTTCGGGGCGGCGCGGTCGAAATCCTCCATCACCAGCGCCTCAACCGGTGTGATACCTCCCTTGTAGTAGGGGCCGACCGGCATCACCATGATGATCAGCAGATACTCGTCGCTGGGGCTTATGCCGATGCGCGGATTGGTTCCTATGAGGAGCGGACGAATGTATAACGAGCCTTGCGTTCCATAAGGCGGAATGAATTCTATATTGTCTTTCACCACCCTGCGAACCGCGTCCAAAAACATCTCCTCCGGGATTGGAGGCCCCATGATGTGCAGCGAAGTGGCGGAAAGCCTCCTGGCGTTCTCGTCCGGTCTGAAAACACGCACAGCGCCGTCCTTGCATGAAAACGCTTTCAATCCTTCGAAACACTCTTGCCCGTAATGGAGACAACTGGCTGCAATGTGGAGATTTACGTTCGAGCTGGTGGATAAGGCTCCGTCGTCCCATTTTCCATCGCTCCAAGTGTATCGAATATTCGATTTTGTGGGCATATATTGAAATTCGAGCTCGTTCCAATTTATATTCGGCATATCATCCTACCTGTGTGAAGTTCCCAGCCCAAGCTTGAAAAAACGCTTGAAACATCAAAATTCGCCATTATTTGGCATAATTTATATGAAAAAAGTTTACAAACACCCAAAGACGGTGTATAATTATATTTCATAATGGTGTCTATGCAAATCGTAATGGCGTTAATGTGCGAAAAAACAAATAAGGGAATCACACCGATGAAAACAACGCGCTCGTTCTTCCTGCTTCTGGCAGTCTCCACTCCCATCTTGTTCGCCGGAGTCGGCTGCCAGATGGTGTCGGATCTTTTCGGTTTCAGCGGAGAGAAGGAGCCGGAGTCGATTCCGGTGCCCGCCGCCGACCTGCCGGACCCCAACTGGAGCGCTCCCGGCGAGACGGTCGCCCCGAACCCGGACGAATGGAAAAGAAGAAGCGATATAAAGTTTCCGACCATATATTTCTCATACGACAAATTTCAGCTCGGCGTCAGGGAGAAGGCGCTGCTCGACCAAGTGGCGGTTTATTTGAAATCCCATAAGAAACTGGGACTGATCGTGGAGGGGAATTGCGACGAGCGCGGAAGCGACGAGTACAACCGGGCCCTCGGCGAGCGAAGGGCTCTGTCCGTCAAAGACTATCTCACCGCCGCCGGCGTCGCGCCCGAGCGAATCAAGACCCTCAGCTATGGCGAGGAGCGTCCAGCCATCAAAGGGGCTAGCGAAGCCGCGTTCATCAAAAACCGCAGAGCCGACCTGATTCCAGCCGATATGTAGCGTGTTCGTCTCCCAAAAGCGACAGGAACGGAAACTCAACCGAGAAGCGGATTCCTTCGCTTTTCAGATACGCTCGGTTGGCGCGGGTTCCGTATATTCCGTCGGCGTGAACCGAGGCCGGGTAAAATCCGTTTCTTTTCCTGTACGCCTCCACCTGTGGAATAAGATCCTCCGATTCGTTGTAGGCGTCCCAGGAGAGCCTGTCGATTCCAGCCACGCCATCGACCAGGCTGATCGATAATTTCGCGCCGAACTCAACGTCCGCCGACGCCTTCCCGCGGACTATCGGGCGAATCCATGGCTGTGAAATGCCGACTATTCTCTCTTTCACGCTGTGTTTCCCGTCCACGTACATTTCGTTCTGCTGGCGATGAAGAAGGCGTATCACCTCCAAGCTTTTCGCACCCAAACCACCAAAAACCTTGGATAATATACATCGAAATCTATAGATAACAACTTGATGTTGAAAGTATTCCGACTTTTTCAGCAGACTCTACTTAATCTGTCAAAATTAATTTTGGGGTTTTGACAGAATTAAGCCAGAGAGCAGTATTGCAATGAATTGGCAAGAAGGACTGAAACAAAAAGGGTTTCCAGTCCGAAATACGTCGTCTTGGAGCGGTGTGATCAATTGTTGTCGTAGGGCCATAGGCGTTCGACCGCATCCGCTCTCACCCATCCCTCGGCTCCCTGCTCGCGGATCCGCAGCCAATCATGCCGCCGCTCCACTATCGTGACCTCCTCGCCGGGACGCAGGACGAACTCGGCTTTCTCCGCGACCGGAGAAGGCAGAAGATAGATTGGAACGTCGTTTTCAACGACTATGGCCCTGTTCGGATTGTAGGTCGAATGCTTTTGGGAAAGGTTGGCCGCCACGCAAACCGAAAACGCGATGACCGCGATTCCCAGCAGCGAACCCCATTGTCGGTTGGATAAACGTCGTCTAAAAGCCAGAATCAACCAGCAAAGCGACCAGAAAGCCGCTAAGGCGACCATCCATTGATCGGGACGGAAGGAGTCGCGGAAGTTTGCCAGAGCGTCGATCGGCGTGCGTGAGAGACCAATTTGCGGCAGAAGCAGTTTGCGTCTGACATAGTTCAAATTCTCGAGGATGTCCGAGTCCGACGGCGCCAGGCGTCTGGCGCGTTCGAAACAGACGAGGGCCATGGGAAGGTTGCCCGCTTTCACATCGCAATTGCCCAGATTGTAGAGCCAAGCGGGATCGGGATACAAGGGATCAAGTCTCTTCTCGTAAATCTTTCTGGCCTTCGCCGGCTCGAAGTTGTCATACAAGGCCAAAGGATCGGAGGAGTTCTTCGCCGCCGGCTCGGAAGCGAAGGAGCTGAAAAACGGAACGGCGGCGAAAATCAAAACGGCGAGCGTTTTTAGCGCCCTCGCCAGTTTTCTCTTCAAATCGCTCGAAGAGAGAGAGGGGGAGGCGCCTGGCATATAGGATGACGAGCTTCCGGACCGGAGACATTCCGCCAAATCGGAATCTTCGACCTTTCCGGCCAATTCGTCGATCGAAGTGCCGGGAGGAAAACCGCAAAGATCGTTAACCAACGGCGCCACGTCGTTTCTGATGATTTCATGCAGAGCCTCGTCCCCGCCGGCTTTGTTAAGACATTTCAACACTTCCCCTCTACGTTTTTTGGCATCGGTTTTTCTTTTTAATGAAGGATCGCCGGAAAGCTTCAAACGGCGGTAAGCGAGGAGTTCCGAAAAAACCAGAGCTAGAGGACCCAGAATGAAAAACAGAACAATCAGAAAGGCGCTGTTTTTCCACAAAGGGATGGCTATGGAGCCGCTGGGGTTTTTCTTGAGATAAAGGATTCCGGTGGATGATTTCGGAATGATTTTACGCGGTGGGACATCGTCGCCGGAAGCTCCGGCGTCGTCCACGACCGCCGTTGAGGGGGCGTCGTTCTCAGCTACTTTGAAAGCTTTCGTGAAGGAGCGCTCCACGTATTTCCCCGTGGCGGGTTGGAATGTGGAGAAGATCGTGTCGAATGAGATATTCCCTTGCCGTTTGGGAATTATCGCGTAACGGATCTCGGCTTTGCCTCTGTCGTTCATGAAAAACGGTTCTTTCTTCACTTCCGGGGGATAGACATGAAATCCGCGTATCTTGATTTCAGGAGCGGTCAGGGAATCGAGGCTGCCTTCGCCGACGATGGAGACCTTCAAAGTCACCGGCTCACCGGCCTTCAACTTTTTGGCGCTCAGCGAGAAGGAGACATCCCAATCCCCAACCAGACCGAGGAAATGAGATCCTTTGGGCGGCGGCGGCAGAGAGAGGACTTGCCTGTCATCGAATTTGGATACGAGTTTGTATTGAATGTTTCTATATCCCGAATCGAACAATCCTCCGTTGAACAAATCATCGAACGGATCTCCGGAACGTGAACGGCGCCGCGACGCCTGCACTTTAAGAACGCATGGCACAATCACCTTTCCTGAAAAGGTTCCGGACGAGATGGGACGCAAGGCGCCTCTGAAAATTCTGACCGCGTAAAGCTGTCCTTTCAGTTTGACCGTCCTCAAAACGGATTTTTTGAAATACGACGAATCGGGGTTGACGGCGCTGTAGTCCTTCATAACGATGTTCTCAGCGTCTATTTGGGGCCATGCGTAGGATATCCGCAATCCTTGAAGAGAGTACACCCTGATCTCGAATGGAATCTCCTGGCCGACGTAGATCTCCTTGTTTTTGGTCAAGAGCATGGAGGAGGAATAGAGGATGTCGTCGATGGGAATTTTGTTTCCGCTGGCATCGATCAGTTTTCGTTTGATCGCCTTGAATTGGAGGGGATCAGATTTTTTAACGAGATGCCCCAGTTTGAGATCCATAGCAGGCAGCGACACGACGCCTTCGGCGGAAACCGTGAACGAGTACGTTGTTTTGAATATAGTGACGCGCCTCGCGTTGTAAATGCTGGTTTGTCTGCTTCTCATCGGAGGCTCTTTCGACCATTGCAGACGCGGAATATCGGGTTTTCTCTCCAAGGCCGGGAAAGCGGTCATCGAAACGAGTTGGAGCTCGGCGGACTCGCCGACCACAACCGGCATCGGCTCTATTTTGATGTACACGTCGTCATTGTCGGCCGACGCTTTCGGCATCCAGGCCGACAACGACAGCATGCAAAACAAAATTAAAACAAACTGTCCAGCGTTCTCGGCTGTTTTTCTCACATCAGTGGTCATTCGAACATCTCCATTTTCAAAACGGGCCTATATCGGCGGGGGTGCGAAACCGGTGGATTCCGGAGTGTGGAAATAGACACCCGTTTACAGAATTCTCAAACGTCGCCGGCACGGATTTTCAACGAAAAACCGTAAAGCGGCGAAGTCGCAACCAAATGGTTGAAATTTTCAATCCGCCTGGGCGGATAAATATTGAATGTCCTTTACTGTTCACCAATCTTTGGGAACTTTCGAGATGCCGGCGGCGCGTTTTTGATGTTCTTTTATGGCATCCCTCAACTTCTTCTCCTCGTTGGCCATCATGTCCAACAAGGCCGCCGCTTGAGCCGGGTCTATCTTTTCCTTTTTTTCGCCTTTTCGGCCCTGTCCGCCTTTAGATCGAGGTTGATAGGGTTTGGGAAGACGTTTGTTTTCGGCATTTTTCTTTTTTCCGTCCTTACCGCTCTTCGATTTCTTTTTCCCTCCGGCTTGTCGATTGGACTTTTTGCTCTTGTCGCGGCCTTTGTCATTTTTATCCTTCCTACCGGATTCGGCTAGTTTCTCCAGCGCTTTTCTCAAATGTTTCTCGGACTCCTCGCCTTTTCCCTTCTCATGCTCTTTCCGAGCTTTTTTCAATTCCCGATTCGCCTCGTCGGCTATTTTCTCGTTTTTGGGCGATGCGGCTTTTCGAGCGGCTTTTTTATA
>JAADHT010000070.1:12240-18884 GCA_013151705.1 Kiritimatiellota bacterium
GAATTGGAATTGGACGCGGCATCGTTTTTTCGCTCCTGTTTCTCTCTATTCTCATCGGATTTCCCGGCGTTTTGTTTTTGTCCGTCTTTTTTCTTCTGTCGTTCGTTCCGGTTGCGACGCTGTTTCTGTTGTTGGGATTGTTGTTTTTTCTTCTGTTTATTTTTCTGTTGCTTGTTTTTCCGTTGATTCTCTTTTTTCTGCTGATTCAAAGCTTTCCGGGTTTTTTCGCGGGCTCGCTCGCGTTTTTTCCGCATTTCCTCGCGGCGTTTTTTGATTAGCTTGGCCAAACGCCTGTCGTCGAGAAGACGTTGTTGATTGAGCACGACGCGTTTCCTGCGGATATCGGAGCGCATCGACTCCTTGTACATCTCTTCGGCTTTGTCGAATATCCTCAACGCGGCATCGGAGTCCTTTCGCAGGAGAGCTTCTCCCTTCTGATGGGATATGACACCTAAATTCTGAAAGGCCTTGCTTCTAACCTCCTCCGAGACTTTGCTCATGTTGACAGCTCGGCGATACAACTTGGCGGCCTCTTTGAATTTACGTTTGTTGTGTAGTTCAAGCGCGCGGTTGTACAAGGCGACCGGAGTGGTTTTTCCCGCTTTCCCGGTTATTGGTTGTTCCGAAAGTTTTTTCCCGGAATCAGCCTGAGCCGCTATAGGCAATCCCGCGGAAGGAGGAACCGTGGAAGTGGTGGCGGTCCCCGCATCCGCCGAAAAAGTCGAGAAAGTCGAGAAAAGGCATGCGGAGACGAAAAGCAAAACCGACAGGCACCTCCTGCGTCCGCGTTCGCCGATGGACAAACGAATCAGAAGCAGGATAACCGCGGCCAACAAAGGATAATGAAAACGCTCTATCGGACGTTTGCAGTTGCCCTTGGAGTACTCTTTGGGAACGAGTTTTTTTATTCTTTCCCGGATGGGAGCGAGGCCGAGATTCGTTTCGGTGGAGCGCACGTATATACCACCGGTTTTCTCCGCCAAACGCTTCAGTCCCTTCTCGTTCAATCTGCTTTTCACAAGTTTGCCCATGGAATCCCTCATGAGTTTGGTTTTTCCCCGCGCGTCGCTCATTTTAATCAAACCGTCTCCGTCAGGATCGCCTATTCCTACCACAAACAAAGGTATCTCGCGTTTTTTAAGTTCGGAAACAACCTGCGAACTGTCTCCGTAGAGCTCGTCGCCGTCGGTTATCAAAATTATGGCTTTGTATCCCCCCTCCGCCGCTTTGAAGGCCAGCGTAGCCTTTTTCAAGGCGTTTTCGATATTGGTTCCACCAACCGGAATGGAATCCACGTTCAAATCGTCAAGCGCCTGAAACAGGCTTGTTTTATCGACCGTCATAGGACATTCCAGGAAAGCGGTTCCGGCGAAATCCACGAGGCCGTAGCGGTTGCCTGGCGTTGAAGCGATGAGCTCGCGCACGAACTGTTTGGCGTGCTTCAGGCGGGACGGTCGAACATCCTCCGAGAGCATGCTTTTGGAAACGTCGATGAGCACCATCAGGTCCCGACCTCTTCCCGAGAAAGGAAGGATTCTCCAACCCCATCTCGGTCTGGCGCAAGCGACGCAGAGCAGAAGGGCCGCGGCGAATAGCAGCCACAACCGCGCGTAGCGCCTCCCAAGGGAAAGGGTCGTGGTTTTGTTCACGTCCGCCTCGGATCCGAACAAAGCTTGCAAAACGTTTTTTCTTTTCGCCGTCGACCAATAAACCAATAGGCCGAACAAAGGCGCCAGCCACAGCATATGCAGAAGCCTGAGAGGGTACTCGAAAAAATCCATATTAATTCTCCAATGGCGCGCGTCGCCCGGAATCAAGCGACGCTGACAATTTCCGAATTTTCTTGACGCGCGTTTGATTCAATATTTCATCACTTCCGGAAGCGGGTCGGAAACTTCCGCGAGTTTCGCGGTTTTCTCGAACGAAACATGTCTCCGAACGCGCTCCACCACCTTTTCAAAGACAAGCATAGTTCTCTTTTGTTCCATAAGCGCGTTGTTCGGATATTTCGTGAAAGACGTTAATCGTTTATAATCACTCGAAGTCCTTCTCGAGGCACGCTTTTCATTATATGGGTCAGGGATTGTCTTTCAAGTGAGGCAGTCGGCTCAAGTGTTTCATGAGAATTCTGCGCACCTCTTTGATGGCTGCCGGCTGTTTTTGGGTGTTGTGCCCGGATTTGATTACAAGTTCGCTTTGAGCGCCGTTCAACTTCCATTTTTCGATACGAAGTAACGAATCGAACGGTTGAAACCACTACTGAAACATTCCTCGCTTGCCATAAACACACCGAATCGCAATCTTATTTTCAGTAAGCGCTCAATCAACGAATATCCGCTAGTACCGGATCTGAAATCCCGGCCTCAGCGAAACCGTTGGCTCTGAGAACGCAACTGTCGCATTTTCCGCATGGAGCGCCAGATGGAGCGGGATCATAGCAACTGTGAGTCAAAGAGTAATCCACTCCGAGCGACATGCCCAGACGAATGATGTCCGCCTTGTCGAGATTCTGCAACGGAGCGTGTATCTCGAATCTCCATCCCTCGTCCGCCGCGCGGGTTCCAAGTCTGGCTGATTCCGCGAAACTTGCGATAAATTCCGGCCTGCAGTCCGGATATCCTGAATAATCCACCGAATTGACACCAATAAAGATATCTTTCGCGCCGATCGTCTCCGCCCAGGCCACGGCGAAAGAGAGGAAAATCGTGTTTCTGGCGGGAACGTAGGTGATTGGAGCGGTAATGGCGCTTGAATCGTTTATTTCGTGGGCCGCCGCGTTTTTCGGAACGGCTATATCTTTGGAGGTCAACGCGGAACCGCCCCATTTCGACAAATCGAATTCGACCGTCACGTGCTCCGCGACCCCGATCCGCCCGGCCGTCTTGCCTGCGGACAATAATTCGATCTTATGGCGTTGTCCATAGCTGAAAGACATCGCATAGCATTCGAATCCATCGTTTTTGGCGACCGCCAGTATCGTGGCGGAATCCAATCCGCCACTGAGAAGAATCACTGCTTTCCTCATATGTCTCCATCGTATTTTTGGAAAATGACATGACCGCAGGCCTTGCAATGGGAGGCGTCCGGATCATGTCCGGTCAAACCGCACCGCGGGCAAGTAACCGTTTTTTTCCCGGCTTCGGCGAGAATAAGCATTCGAATTAGTTTTCCCACCTGCCAGGGGAGCACGATGGCGCCCACCATTATCATCAACGCCGTGAAAAACATCCCCAGTCGGGAGACTGGAATGAAATCTCCGAATCCCACCGTCGAAAGCGTGGTCACGGTAAAATAAAAGGATTCTCCGAAGGTTTTGATCGTCGAGAGCGGATTGATCGATTCGGAATAGAATATCATTCCGGCGAAGACGAAGAGGATCGTGAACACCGAGAACACCGCGCGGCATACCTGAAGCCTGAACGGGCTGATTCTACCGAAGAAAAACGTCTCGTTCTCGAGAAACCGTAGGAATCTCAAAATCCTCAAGACCTTCAAAACTCTGAGGAAAACCAATCCGTCGGCCGTCGCTATGGATGGAAGTATCGACAGCAGGTCGATCAATCCGTAAAAACTGAAGATGTATTCCCGTTTTTTTTCGGCCGAGTACACGCGTAGCGCGTATTCCACAAAAAAAAGAATGGCCACAGCGGCGTCCGCGGCCACCAAGCCGAAATGCTGCGTTTCACTGTATGTTCCGACGACATACTGCGCGCAGGCCAGTATATTGACCGCCAACAAGGCGAGGTCAACCACCTTGCCGGTCGTCGTGGAGCTGTCGTTGAGATAGAATGCTATCTTCTTTTTTATTTCCGCGCAATTCATAATCACAACAGGTTGTTCTCCCGAATCCGGAATCCCGTTTCCCAAATAAAATCAAGACCGCGTATACGCCTCCGCCGAATTCAAACGAATCCAGGAACGACTGTGGCGCGAAATCCGCGGAACAGCCTAAATCTTCTTGGAATCACGATCCGAAATCTCCACGGTCCCCACCGCGGCGGCGGGCTCGCTCCCAGGCCTTGGGCTCGACTCTTCCGTCGCTTTGTAGAATCTGGTCGTCTGATACGCTAGATTTATATTGTCGTGTCGCTCGAACTCCGCGAGGATGTGGCGCCACAACTTGTGTTCCGTTCCTCTACGGTTCCGCGGGTCGCAAAGATACCTGAGAGTCAACAAAACCCCGGAATCCTGTGCGCTGGTATACACTATCGGCGTGAGCTTCTGGTAGAAAATCAAATATTTCTGAGCCGCCCGCTCCATATCCTCGGTCGCCTTCTCGCTGATGTTCATAGAATGTTTTCTTACGATTTCCGTAAGGATCTTGTCGGCTTCACGCCAATCGCTTTCAAAGGTTATAAGAACGGGTATCTCGTTCCAGATATATCTGAATCCGTGGTGGTAGTTGGCTATGGTTTTCCTGAACACCTCGCCGTTCGGGATGTGGATGACCCGACCGGTGCTCTGCTCGGCGTCCACCCAGTTCCCGATCTCCATAAGGGAGAACATCATCAGACGCTGATCTATCACATCACCTCTTTGTTCTCCTACTTGAATCCTGTCCCCGACTTCGAAGGGGCGTTTCCACAAAATGAACCACCAACCCGCCATGTTCTCTATCGGATGTTTCAGAGCCACGGCGACACCCGCGGAAAGCAGACCCATATAGGTCATAAGATTGGATATTCCATCCAGCCAAATCCTGCCCGCTATAAGCAGGAAAAGGATTGATGAGGCGTAGATGGTGGTTTTTCTCCATCTGTACCGCAATCTAATAGTCATTTCGCTTTGAAAGACTATGCGGAGCAGAATAACGCGCAACAAATACACGAGCGCGAAAACCGCCAGCGTGTATAGCAACTTTTGCTGAAGAGCGATGGAAAGACCGGTGTAGTTCTCGATTTTCAGCATCCATTCAGCTATCATATAGGCACCTCCACGCGCGGATCTCGCGCGGGTTTGTTTATGGTCGGACTCTATTCGAAAAGGTCTAAAACTCTAATTTCGGATTTGGCTGCTCGAAACCGGAACTTGGACTCCGTTGTCAAGTTCTGGAAGTTCGCCGCATTTCATCATTAAAAAAACAATCAAGACAGTCCGTACTCGTTTAATTTCCTGTGAAGGGTGCGGCGACTTATTCCCAGCAATTCCGCCGCTTTTGTCCTGTTCCCACCGGCTTCGTCCAACGCGGCGGCGATCAACATACGCTCGTTATCCTCCAGATTCAAAGAGGTTCTCGCCAAAACTTTTTTCGACGTTCCAGGGGTGGCGAACTCCCTGACGTTCAAAGGGACCGAGTCGATCCGCAATATCCTATCGCGACTCAACACCACCATGCGTTCGACACAGTTGCGAAGTTCGCGGACGTTCCCTTTCCATTCATACGAGCAGAGCTGGTTCAATGCCTCCTGCGAGATGCCTTCGACGTTTTTGTCGGTGTCGGCGGCCAGCTCTTTAATGAATTCATTGACCATCAACGGTATGTCCTCGGGCCTTTCGGAGAGCTTGGGCAATTGGACGCAAACCACGTACAGACGATAGAACAGATCCTCCCGGAAATCTCCGGACTCCACCATTTCCCTCAAATCCCGGTTGGTGGCGGCCACGATTCTGGCCGTAGTGGTGATTGGTTCAAGACCTCCAATCCTTTCAAACGTCCGCGTTTCGAGGACTCGAAGCAGTTTCACTTGGGTGGCTTGGTCTATTTCGCCTATCTCATCCAGGAATATCGTGCCGCCATCCGCCAACTCGAATCGTCCGATTTTTCTTTCCGCGGCACCTGTGAAAGCGCCTTTCTCATGTCCGAAAAGTTCGCTTTCGAGAAGATTGGCCGGCAAAGCGGCGCAATGAACCGGAACGAAAGGACCGCCGCGTTCGCTCAACTGATGAATGGCATGGGCGATCAACTCCTTGCCGGTGCCGCTCTCACCAGTTATCAGCACCGTCGTTTTGGTAGGCGCGACCTGCTTGACCGTCTCGAAAACCTCGTGCATAACCGGCGAGTTCCCTATTATGTTTTCGAATCCGTATTTCGAGTCGAGTCGTTTTTTGAGCTCCTTGTTCTCCTCGGCGAGACTTCTCGTTTCGAGAGCGCGTTGGATCACCAGCTCGAGCTGGTCCAGATTGACGGGTTTGGGGATGAAGTCGAACGCTCCGTTCCGCATGGCGCCGACAGCGCTCTCTATCGAGCCGTAGGCTGTCAGGATGATGCAGGAAGGCCGCGGTGTTTTTTTCAGAGCCTCCTCCAAAACCTCCATTCCATCCGCTCCGGGCATTTTCAGATCCGTCAGAATAATGTCGAAATTGTTTTTCTTCAAAATGTTTATGGCGCGGAAACCATCCTCCGCGATGGTCACGTCGTAGTTCATGCGCAACAGACGCGCCAATCCTTCGCGGGTGTTCCGCTCGTCCTCGACAATCATCACACTGTGTTTTTTCGTCGTTTTTCCCATAAAACCATTTCCAATTGCTATGTCAGGCGTATGTCGCCCGTTGTTCAAAGAGCGTTGGCCGCTTTAAAATGATTCCGCGTCGGAAGGAAACCTTCCGTTTCTTACATCATCCACGTACTCGTTCAACGCCCTCTCTATCACTTCGTCCAAGTTGGCGTATCGCCGGGTGTGCTTGGGAGTGAACGCCGAGAAGAG
>JAADHT010000134.1 GCA_013151705.1 Kiritimatiellota bacterium
CGAATTTTTTGTCAGACATTGCATTCTCTCCCGATTAAGGTCTGTCGACCGATTACAGTTCCACATGCCGTCTAGACCCTGTTCGAAAAGGGCTCGCAGCCCACCCGAAGGGCTGTGATACCTTTTCGAATATGGTCTAACTACTGAAACAACGGCTTTTTTCGCGAAAAAGAGTTTCCGTGAATGGAAAAAACAGACGAGTACGTTACTTTCAGATGGTGTTATTGCAAATTAGCGTAGTTTTTTTTCATAACAATAACGGAGTCAAGCATGGCGGAGGAAAAAGAAAGGTTCATCACATCCTCGTTGAACAAGGAGGATGAAGAGTTCGAGGAAACGCTGCGTCCCCAGTCTTTTTCCGCTTTTCCGGGGCAGGAAAAAGTGAAGGAGCGATTGCAACTCTATGTTCAGGCGGCGAAAGAACGCGGCGACGTGTTGAATCATCTTCTTATCTGCGGACCTCCCGGCTTGGGAAAAACGACTTTGGCGTACATTATCGCCAACGAGCGCGGCTCTAAAATAAAAACCTCCAGCGGTCCGGTCATAGAGAAACCCGCCGACCTGGCCGGGCTCCTCACTTCCCTGCAAGACGGGGATTTCCTTTTCATAGACGAGATTCACCGTCTCAACATAACCGTCGAGGAATATCTCTACAGCGCGATGGAGGATTTTTTCATAGACATCATTATAGACCAAGGCCCCGGAGCCCGTTCCGTACGGTTGAACATTCCACATTTCACTTTGATCGGCGCCACGACCAGACAGGGAATGCTTTCCGCTCCACTGCGCTCCCGTTTCGCTTTGGTGAACCGTTTGGACTATTATCCTCCGGAAGTGTTGAAAGAGATTGTCTACCGTTCCGCCGGAATACTCGATATAAATGTCGATGACGATGGAGCGATGGAATTGGCCAGACGAAGCCGAGGCACTCCGAGAATAGCCAACAATCTTTTGAAATGGGCGCGGGACTTCGCACAAGTGCGGACGGACGGCGTGGTTTCGGGCGAGTCAGCGTCCAACGCTTTGGAGATGCTCGACATCGACAAGGACGGATTGGACGAGATGGACAACCGAATACTGGAGGCCATCATCTTCAAGTTCAACTGCAAGCCGGTCGGTGTGAAAAACATAGCGGTGGCCGTCGGCGAGGAGGAGGGTACGATAGAGGATGTGTACGAACCATACCTCATTCAGGAGGGATACCTTATGCGAACCCCGAAAGGACGAATGGTTACGAACAAAACTCTGGCTCGGTTCGGGGTGACGCCGGATGGCGAACCGTCTCTTCCATTCGACAAAAAAGAAAATTGACCTCTTTGTCCGCCAACCTCTGTTGGATCGCTGAGTATCAAGTTGCGGACAAGAACGTGGATCACTTCAAAAGCGGAATCCTGTAAAGGAGCAAAAAAGATGGGAAAAGCAAATGTGATAGCTATCGACGGTCCGGCGGCGTCCGGCAAAAGCAGCGTCGCCGCCGCGGTGGCTGAACGCTTGAATATTCCATACGTCAACACGGGAAATATGTATAGAGCCGTCGCTCTGGCGGCGATGAGCGAGGGCTACGAGACTGCCGATTCCGAAACCAAACGCTTGGAGATTTTGTCGAGTGTCTTAAAAAACATCAAGCTGGAATACGTGGAAAGCGAGGGGATTCTTCGACTTCTCTTGGACGGCGAGAATGTCGAAGCCGCCATTAGAACTCCGGATGTCGCGGAACAAGTCAGCGCCATCGCCGCTGTTCCGGAAGTAAGGAGCTGGCTCGTTGATCTCCAAAGAAAATTCGCCGAGCTAGGCTTGATTGTTATGGAGGGAAGGGATATCGGCACCATTGTTTTTCCGAACGCCGATTATAAATTTTTTTTGACGGCATCCCCGGAAATCCGAGCGAAACGAAGACTGGAGCAATCCGGAGAGACATTCGACGGAGCGACTCTTGAATCGGTCGCCGCCAAGATAGCGAAACGGGACGAAATGGACACGTCGCGCGCGGTGGCGCCGCTCCGCAAGGCAAATGACGCCGTTCTGATTGACAGTAGCGACAAATCTTTGGAGCAGGTGGTGGAGTTGGTCGTATCAAATGTGGAGGCTGGGATCCCGCGAACACCGAAAATGGAGTGTGCTATGGGAAAAACGACGACGATGGAATACAGGGTGGCGTATGCCGACACCGACAAGATGGGAGTCGTATACTACGCCAATTATCTGGTGTACTTCGAACGATTGCGTAACGAGCTGTTGCGCGACGCCGGATTGCCTTATGCGGAGATGGAGAAACGAGGCGTTATGCTACCGGTCGTCGAGGCGGTGTGCAACTACAAGAAAGCCGCGGAATACGATGATCTCCTGACCATATCCGGTTGGGTCGAGGAGACAGGCAAAACACATGTGAAAATTTGCTGCGAGGTTCGTAAAAATGGCAATTTGCTGGTGAGCGGACACACGGTGCATGTCTGCGTCGACATCGGCACATGGCGTCCCATACGCTTTCCGGAGTTTATGCGTTCGGTGCTGGAACGCCGAACCCCCGCGAGATAATTGGAAACAAACGGTTTGACGTTTGATTATCGCTTTCGCGAGAAACCGCCGTCAGACGCGTTTGAACCTGAAATAATCTCCATGCGCCTCTCTTGAATATTTTTTCCATTTTTTTTCGATTTGCTCTTGTTTAGCGCGGTTTTTTTTGATATAATATAAATGGAACGAGGAAGGTTCGAGTTCAGTCTCAAAAAAAGGAGAGAGAAATGAAGACTCGTAAAGGACGTGAGTTCACACTCATCGAGCTGTTGGTCGTGATCGCGATCATCGGCATCCTTGCGTCGATGCTTCTCCCCGCGCTGTCGATGGCGAGGGAAAGCGCGCGTAAGATCGCTTGCGTAAACAACCTCAAGCAGATTGGTCTGTCTCTGCGTTTGTACTCAAACGTGTATAGCGACCAGTATCCGGATGATAGTGTGGCTGGTACTGCTAACCAGCCATGTGGTGGCCTGACCAAGCTGGCTAAGCAAGGTTTCTTGGAAAACACCAAGATATTCTCTTGCCCGAGCACCACTGATTCGATTGCCGATTTCGGAGCTATATCAGCTGACACTTCCTATACCTATGGTAGTGGAATGTCCGAAGCGTCCGCTGTGGACAGCGCGGTTGCCTCCGACAGAAGAAGCAACCATGATAAATTTGGTAACATCCTGTTTGTTGACGGTCACGTCAAAGGATACGCCGGAGTGAACTGGTCCGGCAGCCGCGGAGAAACAATACTCGAAGGATTTTAATCAGTAATCCAAGTGTATTGCGTTTAATATAAAAAGAGCGGGTATCCACCCGCTCTTTTTTTGTTTATACCACTTCAATATTGAAAATTGATTGTAACCTGATGTAGGCTATTGGAGTTTTTCGGTAGTTTAACCATCAACAAAGCGGTAGCGATTCACCAATGGAACTGGAATCCCATCAGAAAAGTGATGATTTAAATAATAGGTCGGCAACTTTTCGCCGTTGGTTGGCTCCATTGTTGTTGTTGTGTCTCATCGTTTTTCAGTATCCATATTTACTTTTATACCCATTTCACGGCGCCCAACTGGCGAGGCGTTTTTTCATATCAGGCCCAGCCGTCATTTCCGCCGTGGCAATGCTTCTTATCGTAATATCCAATTGGAATCTTTTATTCGTTTCCGGCTCGTCACGGCCAACTCTTTTTTTTCGAATCTCTCTGCTTACCGTGTTTTCCATATGCGTGACTCAATTTACGCTAATCCACAATTACACCTTCCGGGAGATATCGTTCAACTTGGTGTGGTTCGCTTTGCCGCTCATTGTTTTTATGAGAGGAAATGAATTCAAGCGTTTGCTTCCTTCATATATGGCTTTTTTTTGGATATTCAACGCGTTGTACGCCGGCCAGGATTTATGGAGATGGGGCGAGGAAATAGGGTTGCCGGCAAATCGCAACTGGCACGGAGCCTTGCTTGTCGCCACCACGCCATTTCTTCTTCTGTGTATTCAACGAGCTCTTTCCGCCAAAGGAGTTTCCAAGGCGTTGATTCTTCTGGCTATGACTCCACCATCGCTTTTCTCCATCACCGTGTTGTACAGATGTCAATCGAGAGGAGCGAATCTGGCGCTGGCCTTTGCCGGAATACTACTCGCGGCGACGGTGCATATTCAAAGCAAACGTCCATTTTCAACAACATTCCTGAAACGAGTCGCGCTTTGGGGTTCCGTCTCCATTTTTCTCGCTTTCTCCACCGTTGTTCTCTTTTTCGGAGATTCCATCGCGCAAGTGATAATGCGGGATGTCCGCATCCCCTTGTGGGGCGGAGCGGTTAGCCTGTTCAAACATAATCCCTTCCTCGGAGTCGGAGCCGCGAGCTACGAGTCGCATTATGTTTATCACATTCCCCTGGCAAAATTTTTGAGGAGCTGGTACTACACCGAACGCTCCGACAATCCTCACAACCACTTCCTTTACATGCTTGGAAGTCTTGGAACTCTAGGTGTCGCGGCAACGCTATACCTATGGTTCTATCCGATAATCCATGGCCTTAAAAATTTCGGACGTTTGGATGGAGTTACGAAATTGGTTCTTTTCGCTTTCATCGCATTGACGATACATTCAATGTTTGACATTGTGATGTCGGTATGGCCCACGATGTATCTAGCCTTGATCCTTCAAGGACTTCTCTGGCGGGAATGTTTTTTCCGCGACAAGAAGACTGAACAACAATTAATTTTATCTCCCCGACAACACTCCTTTGTCTTTTTCGGAATCGCTACAAGTTGCGTTGCCGCCGCCATTGCCTTGTCATTGTTTTTCGTTGGCTGGATGATTCGCCAAGACGCTATGGGCTCCGCGGCGGAAAGAGACGCCGTGTTGTGTTATGAAAACGGATATTTTTCCATCGCTTCGCGGGAATACGACAAAGCGATGCGAGCGAACTGCGCTCCGATATACTCCTATCAAGCCGGAATGTTCTCTCTGCTTTACTTGCGGGACTACCGTTTGGCACTGAAATATTTCAACCATCTTCAATCCCTTCCTGGCAACATAATCGTTCATTCCAACGCGCATATCGCGAATTGCCTGATACATTTGAACCGAAGACGCGAGGCGTTGTCATACCTGTACGAAGAATTGAAAGTTTATCCTGTCTCCATCATAGCGCTTCACAACATATTGCGATTGGAAAAGACGCTGGGCTTGGATATTCAAGCCGAGAAAACGGCTGTCAGGCTGCTTGAGGCCTTGAAATTCAAAGGATTGACTGTCGGCGACATCAAATTGATCCTCGAACATCCTAAATTCGACGGCCAGTTTCACTTGATAAAAGAGTACAGGAATGAAAAGTAAAGTTTCCACATTTCGCGCCGGAAATATTGAATCGAGTGAAAACGGATGTAAATTCCGGTATCGTATAATTTGGTTTGGGAAAAAATGGAAAAATTTAGATTTGAGTCGGATTTCCCATTCGATTAGATTGCTGGTGAGATTTCAGGACAGTTCAATCAAGGAGGTGTCGCATGCCTTTGATTAAAACGGTTGTGTCGGTGGATTGTGAAAAAGATAAAAAGGAGCATCTCGCGTTGGCTCTTTCGAAGGTCTGTGCCGACGGCATAGGCAAGCCTGAATCCTATGTGGCTTCAATCGTCGAGGATAACGCGGTTTTCGCATTCGGCGGCGCAAAGTCCGACGCCGTTTTCGTCGAGGTCCGCAGCATCGGGGGATTGAACGGCGAAGTCAACGCGGTGTTATCCGAAGCCATATGCGGAACAATCCAAGAGGAGCTGGGAATTCCAGGCGATAGAGTGTATATAAATTTTATTGACATCGCCGCCTCCGACTGGGGATGGAACGGAGGAACGTTTGGATAAATAGTGGAAATTTTTTTCGCCACGGATTTCACTGATTGTTGAACTTCGCGATCTTTAGGAGAATATTATGAGTGATAGTGTTTACGATGTCGCTATTCTAATGGGCAGCAAAAGCGATCTGCCGAAAATGGAGGGCGCTTTCGAGGTGTTGAAGTGGATGGGGGTCTCTTTTCAGACGCGGGTGATTTCAGCGCATCGCACGCCGAAAACGGCCGCGGAGTTCGCGGAAACCGCAAGCGAAAAAGGATTCAAAGTGATAATCTGCGCCGCCGGCATGGCCGCGCACCTCGCGGGTGTCATCGCGGCGCATACGACATTGCCGGTCATTGGCGTGCCTATGGATTGCGCTCCGTTCAACGGGCTCGACGCTCTTTTGGCGACGGTTCAAATGCCACCGGGAATTCCAGTGGCGACCGTTACCGCAGGCAAGGCTGGCGGCAAAAACTCGGCATTGTTCGCCGTGGCGATTCTCGCTCTTTCCGACTCCGGTTTGGCGGAGAAACTCAAGGAGTTCCGCAATGCGCAGGAGAAAATGATAGCCGAAGCCGATTTGGAAATATCCAAGGTTCATTCATCGTCCGGAGCGTAAACGGATGCGCGTCTCTTCTCACATCAAAATCGTTTTCCTCTCGACGGTCTTCGCCGCCGCCGGACTCACCCTTTTCGCCGATCCACCCGCCAGCGCCGAAACCAGAGGGAAACATCCAGCGGCCGATGGAACGAAAAAAACGACGAAAGTCTTCCCCCCTACGAGCGCTTCGTCGGAAAAGCGACTGAAAGTCGATACCACACCTTCCCCACAACGAACCGGCGACGGCGCGCGCCGCACCGTCCTTGATGGGAAAAAACTCGACTCGGAAACCCGGCTCGGCTTCAGAAAGGATCTGTTGCTCAGAATCAACGAGATCATAATGAAAGTTGAACGGAACTCTGCGGTTCTAGCTTCGGAATTATCTGATGATTTGAAAATATCCCTACTCAAACGCTTCGCCTCGGAGTTGGGGGACGGTGTCGAATATATTCCAGCTTTGGAATTCAAACAATCTAAGAAAAAGTCGATGGCGAAGCACTCCTCCTCTTATCGGCGGGCCATCATCATTAATTCCGGCAAAGTGCTCTACTTGAGAATCAACAGATTCGATGAAAAAACGCTGAAAGGGTTGCTGGAGGACAACGCGAACCTCGCGGAACGTCCGTTGGGTTTGATCATAGATCTTCGTTCGGCAGGCGGATCCAATTGTCTTATCGCCGATAAAGCCGCAGCTCTTTTCATCTCATCCAGCGAGAAAAAAGGGAAGAGGAACGCAAGCTCCGGCGTCAAAAAAAACGCCTTCGGCCTTCCAGTGATAATGCTTATGGACGGAGACACCTCCGGAGCGGCGGAAGTGTTCGCCGCCTTGATAGTGAAGGCTGGACGCGGTGTCTGCCTGGGGGAGGCGAGCGCGGGACGCCCTTTCGCGAAACAACGGTTCTCATTGGCCAATGGCGATTATCTGTTGATTCCACAGGTTCCCGGGAAATTCAAACAATTTTCCCGAAGCGGATTGAAACCCGATATTCAATTTCCGGCAAAACCGCAAATCTCATATGAAAAATTGAAATCGGGAGGCGAGAACAAATCCGATGACAAGTGCGTGGCGAGAGCCGTCGATCTGCTTATCTGTCTCAACGCCATCTCGACCCGCAAGCGGAACCCCGAAAAGGAGTAACCGTCACGAATCCAGCATCTCCTCTATGCGCAGAAGCCTGTTGTATTTGCAGACGCGGTCGCTTCTGCTTAACGAGCCGGTCTTGATCTGACCGGTGTTCATGGCGACCGCGATATCCGCGATGGTGGTGTCTTCCGTCTCGCCCGACCGATGGCTCACAACCG
>JAADHT010000042.1:0-1756 GCA_013151705.1 Kiritimatiellota bacterium
TGCCGGTAAATTCAAAGACCCGTTGTCTCTCGAGCTTTACGAAAAAATGCTGAAATCATCAAAATTCGATATTTACGTATTGAACGCCGCGCTGCGGTTGGCGGCTGCGAGCGAAAAGTCGGGAAACTACGAGAAAGCGGCCGAGTTATACAAAAAAGCGCTGCCGTACGCGACCGCCACCGCGGCAAAATCGAGATTGACGACCGGAAAACGACTGAAAGACTATATCGCCGAGCGCTACGCCCTCTCGAAATCCGTTCTCCGCGGCGGTGTCGAAAACTGGAAACGCGGTTTGAAAGCGATGAAATCGAAAAAATACGAGGAAGCCGTGAAATGTTTCGACGCGTTCATTCTAAAAAATCCTGTTTTCGCTCCCGCCCGCTCCAACAAAGCCATGGCTCTCGAAAAGCTTGGACGCGACAAAGACGCCTTGAACGAGTTGGACATAGCCCTCAACGTTCCGGATTGCGCTAGCGAGGAACTGCGGATACGCTGCATTCACCGACAAGTTCAAATTCTCCAGAAAACAAAACGCTACGACTCGATCGTCGAATTATTGGTGAAAGCGGTGAGAAAACACGGCAAAGCGCCAAGCCTCTACTCCACCTTGGGATTCAACGCGTACTTCGCGGGAAAATATGGTAAAAGCGCCGAGGCGTTTAAGTTGTACCGCGAATTGAAACCCGACGACGTCTACAGCGCTCTCTGGCGGTTCAACGCGTTGAAACTTCTGAAACTGGATCCGAAACCGGCGTTCGCGAAATTCGCGGCGAAATTGACGACTCGCCGCTGGCCGCGTCCGGTGGTGGACTTCTACAACGGAAAGCTCACCGCCGAAGAGTGTCTGAAAGCGGCCGAATCCACTGATCCGAAACGGAACAATGAAATGAAATGCGAGGCCTATTTCTACATAGCCGAATCTCTTTTCATCGACGGAAAGCGGAAAGAAGCCGAAAAATACTACAAAAAATGTCTGGAACGCGATATTCCCGAATTTTTGGAGACCAAGGAAGCCGAAGTGAGATTGAACTCGCTTATTTCACGAAAACCCGGCAACCGTTAAGCTTGGTCTCCATCGATCCTGCGTCGATGGGGAGGAGAAAGACTAAGCAAAACGCTTGCGAAATCCGCAAATTTAAGATTTAAAGAGCCAATTGCAAAAGGGTGGATTCGCGTTATTATATCCGCCTCCGAACTTTCGCCAACCGCTCGTTCGGAGAATCCTGATTTCACCGGCGTGACGACAAACGGCGGTTCACCGGCCGCGGCTTTTCGGTGATGAAAACGCCGCGGGCCCTATGGAGACGAACAAATGAGTGAATACGATTTGAATACGATCAGACACAGCGCCGCGCACTTGATGGCTGCTGCTGTTCAGAAACTTTTTCCGGATGCGAAGTTCGACATCGGTCCGGCGACCGACAATGGCTTCTACTACGATTTCGATATGGAGCATCGGCTCGTCCCGGAGGATTTGAAGAAGATCGACAAGGAGATGAAAAAACTGGCCAACGCCAAACTCCCGTTCGAAAAGACCGAGATGTCAAGATCAGAGGCGGAGGAGTATTTGAAATCGACCGGTCAGACATACAAGCTCGAACGACTCGCCGATATTCCCGAGGATGAAAAAATCACTTTCTACCAGTGCGGGGATTTCAAGGATCTCTGCCGCGGGCCGCACGTCGAAACCACCGGAGACTTGAGGGTTGCGAAACTACTCTCGATCGCCGGCTCGTATTTCAGAGGCAAAGAGGGC
>JAADHT010000042.1:1864-9549 GCA_013151705.1 Kiritimatiellota bacterium
AACTCGGGAAGGAGCTCGAACTTTTCAGTTTCTCGGAAAATGTCGGTCCTGGATTGGTGCTGTGGCATCCGAAAGGGTCCATGGTGAGGCATTTGATCGAGACGTTCTGGAAGGAGGAGCATTTCAAAAACGGGTACGAACTCCTGCACACGCCGCACATAGGACGCGCCAAACTGTGGGAGACTAGCGGTCATTTGGATTTCTACCAGGACGCGATGTACGCTCCGATGGACGTCGACGGTTCGGACTATTACGTGAAACCGATGAACTGCCCGTTTCACATCGAGATATACAAGACCAGAAACCGCTCCTACCGCGAACTGCCGTTGCGCTGGGCGGAAACCGGAACGGTCTATCGATACGAGAAAAGCGGTGTCCTCCACGGTCTGTTGCGAGTCAGGGGATTCACCCAGGACGACGCCCATATAATCTGCTCGCGGGAGCAGATAGAGGACGAGATCGCCGAAGTGCTGCGCTTCTGCCTGTTCATCTGGAAATCTTTCGGTTTCAAGGAGGTTAAGGCGTATTTGGCGACCAAGCCGGAGAAATCAGTGGGAGACGACGAAAGCTGGGATAAGGCGTTGAAATCCTTGGAGAGCGCCGTTGCCAAAACCGATTTGGAATGCGAGGTGGACATCGGCGGAGGCGCCTTCTACGGCCCGAAAATCGATTTGAAGATAAAAGACGCCCTCGGCCGGGAATGGCAGACATCCACCATACAATTCGACTTCAATCTGCCGGAACGCTTCGATATGTCCTACATCGGCGACGACGGCGCGAAGCACCGTCCGTTTATGGTTCATCGGGCGCTTTTCGGCTCCTTGGAGCGGTTCTTCGGTATCTTGGTGGAGCATTACGCCGGAGCGTTCCCGCTCTGGCTAGCTCCGGAACAGATACGCGTCCTCCCCATAACCGATGCGCAGCACGCGAGAGCCGCGGAGATCGTCGATTCCCTCAAAAAACGCGGATTCCGCGTGGATTCCGACCTGCGCTCGCAAAGCGTGGGAGCGAAAATCCGGGACGCGCGAAACTCGCGGATTTCCTATATGGCGATAATCGGCGAAAAAGAGATCGCGTCGGGTGGCGTCGCCGCCAGAAACAGACTCGAGGGCGAATTAGGCGTTCTAACGCTCGACGAGCTCGTCGAGAGGATGCGGTCCGAGGTTGAGCGCAAAATCTGACATCGGCGCCCCAGTCGTTGAATCAATCGTCCTATGACCGTCTCGAACGTCCAGCGCCTTTCCCCGCCGCGGTCGCCTGTGAAGACGGCTTCCTTTATCCCGTATTTCGTCGAAAGCCTTTTCTCTTGATCCAGGACGGTCGTCTGATCGGAGACGCTCCCTTTGAGGATATCCACCCCCACCGAAACCCCGCGCGAATTGCTCGTCAATCCTGTAATAAGGCGCGGTTTGAATTTCTTCGACGAGCTCTCCCGGATACGGCAGCGTCGTCATCGGATCACTCACCTGATATTGTATTTGATGTATTCTCATAAGCCACAAATCCACTAGTATCACAAATCGCAATATTTATATCACAAAACGCGTATCAATCAACTATTGAAAAGTTAATTCAAACAGTTAATATGGCGCATCGGGATTGATTTGTCAATCACATTAAGGCAATTGCAATGCTATTCGAAAAGAATTCGGATATCGTCTTACTAGACCCTATTCGAACAGGGTCTTAAGGAGGGTTCATCATGTGTACGGGAAATGTGAAGGTGACGGTTTGGAACGAGTTCAGGCACGAGAAAAGCAACGAGGCCGTGAAAAAACTCTATCCGGAGGGAATGCATGCGGTGATCGCGGCCGGACTTGAGAAAACAGGTGGATTCGAAACGCGGCTCGCTGCGTTGGACGATCCGGAGCAGGGGCTGCCTCGGGATGTCGTCGATTCGACCGATGTTCTGATCTGGTGGGGACACCGCGCGCACGCCGAGGTGTCCGATGAAATCGTCAAACGCGTCCAGAAACGAGTTCTGGAGGGTATGGGTTTGATAGTTCTCCATTCCGGACATTTTTCGAAGATATTCAAAACGTTGCTAGGTACAAACTGCTCGCTGAAATGGCGCGAGGTGGCTGAAAAGGAGCGTCTGTGGAATCTTGAGCCGTCTCATCCGATAACCCAGGGAATCGGCGAGTATATCGAGCTGCCCAACACGGAAATGTACGGAGAGAGATTCGACATCCCGACCCCCGACAAAGTGGTGTTCGTCTCTTGGTTCGAGGGCGGCGAAGTTTTCCGCAGCGGTTGCACTTTCACTCGCGGACACGGAAAAATCTTCTATTTCAGGCCAGGACACGAGACGTATCCCATTTATCACAATCCGCGGATCATCCAAGTCATAGCGAATGCCGCGAAATGGGCCGCTCCCGCGATTATCAAAGTGGATGAGTGCCCCAACAGCGCCCCGTTGGAGGTTATCCCCGAAAAGAACGTCGATTTCGGCAAAGCCGGCATCGTCCAGGAAAGCGCGCTGTAACTAGACCCTGTTCGAGATAAGTGTCCACATGGCTGCGAGACCTTTTCGAATAGGGTCTAACTGGGCAACATACCGGCTACGCTTTTGGCGCGGCTTTCGCGGCAGGAGCCGGAACCCCTGAAGGCGTTGCTTTGACCTTTCCAAGGTAGTCTGGAAGATCGACACCCGCCATGCTGGCGACGTCATGCAACGGCGGCAGACTTTGGAGCATACCGCTGAGGAAATTCGAAGTAGAGGTTTTTCCGTCTTTTGAATTTCCGCCGCCGTCCCAAACGGTTACCTTGTCTATCTTGATATTGCTTATAGCCTCGGCTTGGAGCTTGACGATTTTCTCGAGTTTCTCTATCATCAATATCTTGGCCGCCGCATCCGAATCATTTCCGCAGGCGGCGATGATTTCTCCGAAACCGGTTCCCTGAGCTTTCAATATCTCGTAGTTACCTTTGGCCTCGGCTTGAAGTTTAGCGAATATAGCGTCGGCTAGACCGTTCGCTTCACGGCGACGTTTCTCGGCTTCCGCCTCCGCCGCTATCTCAACCTGCTGTTTTGATATTTCAGCGGGAACGATGACTTCGGCGCGCTGACGTTCCTTCTCCATCTCCGCGCGGGCCGCTTGGGCGAGTTTCTCAGCGTCGAAATGTGCTTTTTCGATCTCGGCTTCGGCGACGCGTTTAGCGGCTTCCGCTCTCTTAAACGCCTCAGCTTCGGCTTGAGCGCGCGTGGCGTTTGAATTAGCGATCTCGATGCCCGAAAGGTTCTCTCCGTCAACAGCCGCTGATTCGGCTTGTTTAACGGCTATACGGCGTTGACTATCCGCTTCCGCCTCACCTTGCTGGGCGATGGCGTCGGCGTTGGCGACGGCGACACGCTGATCTTTTTTGGCGAGCGCCTCTCCGGTTTTACCCTTCTTCTCTTCCTGCGACACGTCGATCGCTGCTTGGTTGATGGCTTCGGCGGCGGCTTTGCGACCGATTGCGTCGATGTAACCACTCTCATCAGTGATGTCGGTGATGTTCACGTTGATAAGCTGAAGTCCGATTTTATTCAGCTCTTCGCCCACATTCTGCTCGACGCTTCGCAGAAAAGCCTCGCGGTCGGTATTTATCTTCTCGATTTTCATCGAGGCGATGACGAGACGCAACTGTCCGAATATGATGTCTTTCGCGAGATTCGCGATGGCGTCGGGATGGAGACCGAACAGTCGATTCGCCGCGTTGGTCATAATCTCCGGCTCGGTGCTGATACCCACCGTGAACACTGAAGGCACGTTTATGCGGATATTCTGGAAACACAAAGCGTTATCCAATTTGATATCTATCTGCATCGGACGCAACGGCAGAAAACCGTAATCCTGGAAGATAGGCAGTATAAAAGCCGCTCCACCGTGAATACAGCGGGACGCTTTCGAGCCGCCCGTCTTACCGTAAATGACCATCACTTGGTCGGATGGACATTTTTTGTACTTCGACGCGATGAACGCCAAGAAACCGAAACCCACGACCACCACGGTGACCACAGCACCGATTGTAGTACCCATTGTGCCGCCCATAACCTTACCTCCTCTAGTTGTAGCCTTTTCAAAAGGCTTTTTTAAAATACGAATATTCGAATGCGAGACAATCCCGCGTTCGCAAACTTGAAACTTTCAAAAGCATATCGTCCAAGCGATCGTTTTTTCCGACCGCTAATCAGCTGTCCAGCGGGGAATCCGATACAAATCAGACTTTTTCAACGAGAAACCTGCGGTTCCCTACTTTCTCTACTATCCTCACCGCGACGCCCCGGTCGATATCCTCGTCCGCCACGGCCACGATCTCTTGGCTGGTGCCTTTCACCGTCGCCGTCACTTTTCCTATCTCCGCGCGACCACCCGGAATCCTCAAATAGACGGTCCCGGCGCATCCGATGTATTCGTCCCCGGTGATGTTGCCGCTGTGCTGCATCTTCATCACCAGATAAAAGATGATTGCGGTGAGAAACATCATGAAAGAACCGGACGCCATTGCGATGAAGAAGGCCGCCAGCCCTTTGACCCCATGATCGTAGGCGATCACGCCTCCCCATCCGAAAAACGCGAAAAATGAGACTAACGAGCGAACCGAAAAGAGTTTGAAGTCGCCGATGCCGGTGTCCATATGCTCGCCGAACGAGACCTCGCCGTCTCCATTGACATCCATATCGCCGCCGCCGAAGAAAAACGATATGCATAATTGGATGAACGCGATCAATGAACCGAATATGGCGAAAACCAGATAAAATTTGTAGTCGCCGAAAAGAAACTCTCTGACGCTCTCGATGAAGGAAATATCCGCAATCGCCAAGTTGTCAAACATGTTCCGCCCTCCTGTCTCGAATTAGCCACTACTCGACCATACAGCGAATTCCAATGCACTGCTCGCAACGACTATACCTCATACGGATGAAAAAAGCAAAGTGTGAAACGAAATAATTATCACACTTTACCGCACTCGCGGGCGTGAACGTTGTTTGCGCATCGCGTGAAATGGAGTATCGTATGCCTTTCCCGCCTTTACAGTGCTCCAATGTGTTTGGAAGCGGAGGCGATTTGATGTTTAGGAGCTTTTCGAGCAACGTCAGCCACGACTGATCCGCCGAGGCGGAAAAACCGGAATTCGAAATTCGGGTTTTAAAGGCTTTTTAGCGGCCGCCACGTTAAGTGAGGTGAATGGTTTATGACATCACAAACGAAATACGCCGTCATCGGCGACCCGATCGCGCACTCGCTGTCGCCGCCGATGCACAACGCCGCCTTCGAAGCGCTGGAAATGGACGCGCGGTATTCGACGGTCCACGTCTCCAAGATGGAACTCGCGGAGTTCGCGGACCGCGCGAGACGCGAACTTCGCGGATTCAACATTACGGTTCCGCACAAAAATAATATAATCGAATATCTGGACTCCATCTCCGAGGAGTGCCGGATAACCGGCAGCGTCAACACTGTTTCAAACATCGACGGCGAACTCGTCGGCGCGTCGACCGACGGATACGGACTGGAAACCGCCTTGAAAGAGGAGTTTGGAGTGGACTTGAACGGCAACACCTTTCTCTTCGTTGGTTGCGGAGGAACCGTTCAAGCCGTCGCGTACCATTTCCTCGCGAATGGAGCGAAAAGTTTGTTCATAACCAACAGGACGTTGTCGAAAGCCGAAAAACTGGCGGATTACTTTATGGATAAAATTTCGGGATCGACAATCGAGTGCGCGGCATTGGACGACACCGCCAAACTCGCGGAGTTCGTCTCGGAGGCCGCCGTCATCATTCAAGCCACGTCTTTGGGGTTGAAGGAGAGCGATCCGTCCCCGTTTCCGGCTGAACTGATGAATTCCGGCACGCCGGCGTTCGACACAATCTACAAACGCACCCGTTTTCTGGCGGACGCCGAGGCGGCCGGCGCGCCCAGCTCCGGCGGAATCGGCATGCTGCTGCACCAAGGGGCGCGCTCGTTCGAGATTTGGACCGGAAAAGAGGCGCCTGCGGCAATTATGCGTTCCGCCCTTGCCGCGGCGCTTGAAAAACGAGGTTGAACGGGAGAACAATGCGCGAATCGGTCAAATATCTGGTGGTTGGAGCGTCCTACGCCGGTAGTCTGCTGGCCGCGAGACTCGCGGAAAACGGTTCGGTGCTGTTGGTTGACCGGGTGGTGCCGGGCGAACGCATGAACTGCGGCGGCGGAGTCCACGCCGGAACCTTCAAAAAGCTTGATGTCGATATTCCGTTCGTGAAAACCGATACCATCGTCATGTCTCTCCCAGGACGCGAAACCTGGTTTCCCTGTCGCTACGTGGTCGTCGATCGAGCATTGTTGAACAAGACTCTTTGCGAAAGGGCGGTTGACGCCGGCGCGGAGTTCGCGTTGATGTCCTATGTCGACCGCGACGAATCCGCTAAAACCGCGGAATTCAAAGTCAAGGGAGACGGAATCCGCTCAATCGCCTATGAAAAGATAATCTTCGCCGACGGCTTTCATCCGGGTGTCCGCAGGTTGCCGCGAATTTCAAAAACGGACTCCGATGAGCCATACCTTTTCTCCGCCGGCGCGGCGAAGGTCCGCATCGTTGAAGGAATTCCGAAACGGCCAGGCACACTTTACTTCAGAATCACCGAGGATAATCCATTCGGCTACACTTGGTCCTTTCCGATGCCCGACGGCAAATTGAACATCGGCGCGGGCGGTATCGCTTCCACGGGTATTCCTGAAAGTTGGATCGACGAGTTGATGGAAGTTGAAAACATAATGGGACGCGTTTTAATCAAGGGCGGCGGAGTGTTTCCGTCGCGCCCCTTCAAACGGGTGATGGCGGGCGACGCGTATCTCTTTGGCGATGCCGCCGGAATGGTCTACGCGCTGAACGGCGAGGGGCTAAAGCACATTCGCGACTCCTTGGACCTTTGGACCGCCGCGATAGCCGACGGCCGCAATTTGAATCACGCCTGGCGTCGCTCGGCTACATACCTCAAACTAGCGTTCGCGTCGAAAGCCCTCCGCGGCATCAAAAAGTTGTCGAAAATATTCAATCGGCCGCTCTATCCCACCGTTTGCCGATGGGCGGCGTTCTCACGGCGCGTCGTGAAAATGTGAGGAGTACAAGATGTTTCTGCCCACAACGAGAAAAGAGATTGATATGCTCGGCTGGGACCGTCCGGATGTCATTCTGGTTTCCGGCGACACCTACATCGACTCGCCTTTCATCGGTGCGGCGCTCGTCGGCAAGGCGCTCCTAGCCGCCGGCTACAAAACCGCGATAATAGCGCAACCCGATCCGAACTCCGACAAAGATATCGCCCGTTTGGGCGAGCCGCGGCTTTTCTGGGGCGTTACCGGGGGATGCGTGGACTCAATGGTGGCAAACCGCACCGCGTCCGGAAAACGTCGGAAACGAGACGACTTCACTCCCGGCGGCGTCAACGACCGCCGTCCCGACCGCGCGGTTATCGCGTATTCCAATCTAATTCGGCGTTTCTTCAAACGCACCGTCCCGATCGTTTTGGGAGGAGTCGAGGCGAGTCTGCGCCGAGTGGCGCACTACGATTTCTGGTCGAACAAGATTCGAAGGTCCATATTGTTCGACGCCAAGGCGGACTATCTGCTGTACGGAATGGCGGATCGTTCCATCGTCGAATTGGCGGCAGCGATCAATCAAAACCGCGAGATTCGCGGAATCCGCGGGTTGTGCTTCAT